>NZ_VRUT01000145.1:0-11901 GCF_008039465.1 Methylobacterium sp. WL120
GTGCTGGTCGAGGGGCCGCCGCTCGCGCCGGGGGGCGGCGAGCCGGCGCCCGGGGCCATCGTGCCGGCCGAGCCGCTCATCGTGCCGCCGGTGGATCCCGTCGTGCCCGTGGCGCCGGCGGAGTTCACGGTGCCGCCCGCGGTCGGACCCGCGCCGGGGCTTCCGGCGCTGCCGGTCTGGGCGAAGGCGGTGCCGCCGAGCGGCAGGATCAGGCAGGCGGCGAGCGCGAGAGTCTTGTACGACATCAAGTTTCCTCCGAGTTTCTATGTGTGAGCAACGGCGTCGCGACCGGGTTGTTCAATATCCATGGTCGCGGCCGCCGATCTGAACCGTATCGCTACGGCCCCCGTCCGCCCCCGTGCCGACCCGGGAGCTTCCGCATGGGAGAGCGCGGGAACGACAGCCCCGTCGAACCTCGCCGCGCCGGAGCCCCGCCTCATCCGTGGTAGACCGACGCGGCCGCCCCCCGCGCGGCGCCGACCGAGAGCCCCGCCGCATGATCGAGCCGAAGCCGGTCTTCGACGACCTCACCGCCTTTCACCTCGCCCGCGGCATCGCGCGCTGGGGCTGGACCGTGGGGGCGCACAGCTACGGCAACCCGCGGGTGCTGGAGCCGGAATCGGCACGGCTTCACATCGGGCGCTTCTGCTCGATCGGACCGAACGTCACCATCGCGCTCGGCAACCACCGCACGGACCTCGTGACCACCTACCCGTTCAAGGCGCTCGCGGCCTTCTGGCCGAACGCGGCGGCCGGCGCGCACGACCACGCCACGCGCGGCGACGTCGTGCTCGGCGACGAGGTCTGGCTCGGCGCCAACAGCACGATTCTGTCCGGCGTCACCGTCGGCAGCGGGGCGGTCGTGGGCGCCGGCGCCGTGGTGCGCCGCGACGTGCCGGCCTACGCCATCGTCACCGGCAACCCGGCGACCGTCCTGCGCCATCGCTTCGATGCCGAGACCATCGCGCGCCTGCTGCGCGTGTGCTGGTGGGCCTGGGACGACGCACGGATCGCCGACCACCTGCCGCTGATCCTCGGCGCCGACATCGAGGCCTTCCTGGCGCGGGCCGAGGCCGTGCCGGACGCGCGCAAGCGGGCGCCCAGGCCGCGCAAACCGAAACCGAAACCCGAGGCGTGAGGTCGGGCGCAGGCGCGCCGTCGCCGTTGCGCGTCGGGGCCGGTTCTCGCTATCCCTCTCGTCATCCCCTTGAGTGCCGGCCTCCCGGCCGCCGCGCCGCGCCGTCGAAGGACCGTATGCCCACCGCACCCACGCCCAGGGACATCCTCGCCACCCTCGTGGCGTTCGACACCACCAGCGCGCTGACGAACCTGCCGCTGATCGACTGGGTCCAGGACTTCGCGGAGAGCCACGGCGCCGCGGTCGAGCGGGTGGTGGACGAGACCGGCGAGAAGGCCGCCCTGTGGATCACGGTCGGGCCGGCCGACGTGCCGGGCTACGTGCTGTCCGGCCACAGCGACGTGGTGCCGGTGGCGGGCCAGGCCTGGACCCACGATCCGTTCCAGCTCGCCGAGGTCGACGGACGCCTCTACGGCCGCGGCACCTCGGACATGAAGGGCTTTTTGGCCGTCTGCCTCGCGCTCCTGCCGGAGATGGCGGCGGCGCCGCTCGCCCGTCCGCTGCACATCGCGCTGTCCTACGACGAGGAGGTCGGATGCCTCGGCGTGCGCCCCCTGATCGCGCGGATGCGGGATAGGGGGCTCGCGCCGCTCGGGTGCTTCGTCGGCGAGCCGACCGGCATGGAGGTCGTCACCGGGCACAAGGGCAAGCACGCCGCCCGCGTCACCTTCCGCGGCAAGGCCTGTCACTCGGCGCTGGCGCCATCCGGCGTCAACGCGGTGGAATATGCCGCGCGCTTCATCCTCCACGTCAAGCAGGCGGCCGACGCGCTGGCCGCGTCCGGCGCCCGCGACCCGCTCTACGACGTGCCGCACACGACCGGGCTCAGCAGCGTCGTCCACGGCGGCACCGCGCTCAACATCGTGCCCGATCTCTGCAGCGTCGACTTCGAGTTCCGGGCCATCGGCGCCGACGACGCCGGCGCGCTCGCCCGCAGCGCGATCGCCTTCGCCACCGAAACGCTCGCGGCGGAGATGGCCGGGCGCGACCCGTCCTGCGGCGTCGAGATCGCGCCGCTGATCGACTATCCCGGCCTCGAGACCGCGGTCGATTCCGAGCTGGTGACGCTGGCCAAGCGCCTCGCCGGGCGCAACGGCCACGCCAAGGTCTCGTTCGGCACCGAGGGCGGGCTGTTCCAGGCGCTCGGCGACGTGCCGGCGGTGGTGATCGGCCCCGGCTCGATCGCCCGCGCCCACAAGGCCGACGAATTCATCACGCTCGCCGAGCTCGACGCCTGCGCCGCCTTCGTGCGCCGGCTGATCGCCGACAGCCGCGCGGGGTGAGGCCGGTCGACCCGGCACGGGGCGGCCCTATCTATCGAAGTCGAACCGCCGCTTCCGGTGGGGACGCAGGTCCTCTCTCCCGTTCGGGAGAGGGACAGGGTGAGGGGCGAGCCCTCTCCGGATGAACCTGTCCCCTCACCCCAACCCTCTCTCGAACGGGAGAGGGAGCCGGGACGGCGATCCCCACAGGACACCCCATGCGCCAGAACAAGCTCGGCCGGACCGGCCTCTTCGTCTCGGAACTCTGCCTCGGCACGATGACCTTCGGCGGTGGGGAGGGGATGTGGCGGCAGATCGGTGCGCTCGACCAAGCGGAAGCCGAGCGCCTTGTCGGCCGCGCGATCGATGCCGGGATCAACTTTCTCGACACGGCGGACGTCTACGCCGAGGGCCTGTCGGAGCAGATCACCGGCCAGGCCCTGAAGAACCTGAAGGTGCCGCGCGAGAACGTGGTGGTCGCGACCAAGGCCTACGGGCCGACCGGCACGGGTGCGAATTCCCGCGGCGCTTCGCGGGTGCACCTGCTCGATGCGGTGAAGGCGAGCCTGAAGCGGCTGCAGCTCGACCACATCGACCTCTACCAGATCCACGGCTTCGATCCGGCGACGCCGATCGAGGAGACGGTGCGGGCCCTCGACATCCTCGTGCAGCACGGCCACGTCCGCTACGTCGGCGTCTCGAACTGGGCGGCGTGGCAGATCGTGAAGGCGCTCGGCATCTCCGAGCGCGAGGGGCTGGCCCGCTTCGAGAGCCTGCAGGCCTACTACACGCTGGCCGGCCGCGACCTCGAGCGCGAGATCGTGCCGATGCTCAAGAGCGAGCGCCTCGGCCTGATGGTTTGGAGCCCGCTCGCCGGCGGCCTGCTCTCGGGCAAGTATTCCGGAGACGCGAACGGAGACGGCCGCCGCGCCGCGTTCGACTTCCCGCCGGTGGAGCGCAGCCGCGCCGAATCCTGCATCGACGCGATGCGGCCGATGGCGGCCGCCCGGAACGTGTCGATCGCGCAGATCGCGCTGGCGTGGCTGCTGCACCGGCGCGTGGTGTCGAGCGTCATCGTCGGCGCCAAGCGCCTCGACCAGCTCGACGACAACATCGCCGCGACGCAGGTGGACCTGAGCGAGGCCGAGCTCGACGCCCTCGACGCGGTGAGCGTGCTGCCGCGCGAGTACCCGGGCTGGATGTTCGAGACCCAAGGCGCGCGGGCGAAGCAGCTCGCCGAGGCCGGGCGCAAGAACGCCCGATGACGACGAAGCCGGCGTGACGGACCCGAGGTGACGCGATCCGCCCGCCCGCGATCGCTTGCGGGCGGCCGCCATTGCCACGGCGGGGGTCGAGGCCTAGCTCGTGCCTGCCCCCAAGAGGGTCGGCGCCGGGTCCTCCGGCGCGCGCTGCCATTTCGTCGGAGACGCCCATCATGATCCGGACCCTCGCTCTGCCCGTCCTCGCGCTCGTCGCCGGCACGGTGCCGGGTTACGCCATCGACGTCGCGAAGACCGCCACCGTCGCCGCCCCGCCCGCCAAGGTCTGGCAGACCATCGGCGACTTCTGCGGCATCGGCGACTGGCACCCGGCGGTCGAGAAGTGCGTGCCCTCCGAGAAGGACGGCATGAAGGTCCGCACCCTCTCGCTCAAGGGCGGCGGCACGCTGGTCGAGGAGCAGGTCTCCCGCGACGACAAGGTGATGAGCTACACCTACACGATCCTGTCCGGCCCGCTGCCGGTCTCCGACTACAAGTCGACCCTCTCGGTCGCCCCGGACGGCACCGGCTCGAAGCTGAGCTGGACCGGCACCTTCAACGCCAAGGGCGCCCCGGACACCGTCGCCACCGACGCGATCTCCGGCATCTACGAGTCGGGCCTGAAGGCCATCGCCGACAAGGCGAAGTAAGCCGGCGAATCAAGATCTGCTCGGGCTTCCCTTCTCCCCGCTCGCGGGGAGAGGCCCGCAGGCACCTTGTCGTGCCTGCGGGAAGCGGAGGCGAAGCCGAAGCGACGGTGAGGGGGAGCGAACGGACGAGCCTCTCTCGTCGAAGCCCCCTCACCGTCGGCTGCCGCATCGCCGCGCCGACGACGGGGTCGTCGCGGCCCTCTCCCCGCGTGCGGGGAGAGGGGGACGCACGTCCACTGGGCGATCCACGGACGCACTGGCGGATCGCATCGAACGATTGACCGGCCGGCGGCGCGGGCTCAAAAACCGTCCGGCGCACGCTGCGCCGTATCAGGGAAAGCCGCCCGTGCCGACCAAGATCTCTGGATTTTCGCTCGCCGCCCTCCTCGTCGCCGGCGCGCTCGCCGGCTGCCAGCAGAAGGCCGCGGCGCCCGCAATCGTCGCGGCGGCGGCGCCCGCGCCCGTGGTGCTGCCGCAGGGCTCCGGCTGCGGCCCGGCGATCGGCAGGACGCAAGCCGTGGTCGACAGCGACGTCGCCACGGGCAACCTCAACAAGCCGGTCGGGGACCGGTTCAGCGCGGACCTCGCCCACGCCTCGGCGGCTTGCGCCGCCGGCCGCGACGGCGAGGCCCTGCACCTGCTCGCCGCCGCCAAGAGCCGCTACGGCTATCCGTAGACTCGCGACACGGGGTCGGCGTTGAATCGGCCTGGCCCCGAACGGCGAAAGGCGCCCCGCCGTGGCGGAGCGCCTTCCTGGATGCAGACCTGAAAGCCGACGGGCGTGGAGCCTGTCGGCTAGGGACGCCTCAGCGGCCGCCGCTGCTGCCGGTCGAGCCGATGCGCGATGGCTGGCCCGCGTTGCCGGCGGCGGCCGAGTCGGTGGCGATGCCGTCGGCGGCCCGGCCGGTCGGCGAGTAGGTGGCGGCGGCGTCCCCGCCGGTCGAATTGGTCTGACGCGTGACGACGCCCGGCGCGCCGGGCGGCACGATCACGGTGGTGCTCGTCGGCGTCTCGATCACCTGGGCGAGGGCGGGGCTGGCGAGGCCGAGGGCGAGCGCCGCGGCGAGGGCGAGTCTGGTCATGGTCGGGCCTGAAATGGAGGTCGGGACGCGAACGCCCCCGAGCCTCCACAACCTGGCTTGCGCGCAATCGATCCCCGGCCGCGGCGATGGGCGCCATGCCGCACGAGGCGGGCTTGGCGCGGGGCCACGCAAGACCGCGAAAGACCGCGTCAGATCACGAAGAGCGGGTTCAGGCCCGACTTGCGAAACCCTTCCTCGACGATCTTGAAGTCGAGGCCGTAGGAGGCGACGTCGTCGGCCACCGGGTCGAGCACGGGGTCGCGGTGCTGGTGCAGGTGCTTGATGTAGCTGTGGCAGGTGCCGCAGGTCTCGACCTGGATGTCCTTCGAGACCTCGTCGAGGCTCTGGTAGCTGATCGCCTCGCCGGAGCCGCAGGCGGTGCAGCGGATGCGAACGTGGTTCCACTGGCTGCCGCAGAGCGAGCAGGCGAGGTAGCGCGCCTTGTCGGCGGGAGTCCAGGCGACGATCAGGCTCGCCACCGGCGCCCCGCCGCAACACGGGCAGACGCCGTCGGCCACCGCCTTGAGGGCGGTGCGGTCGAGGCCGGCGGCGGCCTCCGACAGGCAGACCTGGAGGGCGGCCGCGACGAACACGCATTCGGCCATGCGCGCCACCGGGAACGCGCCCTCGAACACCTGCACGCCGAGGTCGAGGCGCTCGTCCGCGCTGGCCGCACGGAGCGCCGCCACCGCGTCGTGGGCGGCCTGCGGCGCCGGGCCGAGGTCGAGGGCGTCGAGCAGCGCGTCGAGGCAGGTGGGGAAGGCGTCGGGCGCCTCGAGGGTGTGCCGGGAGATCGGCGGCATGCCGTGCTCGAGCCGCATCGCCACGTCCGGATGGGGCTCGGCGGGCGGGACGCCCCGCGCGGCGCGAGAGGCTTGAACCGCGGCTTGCGCCGTGGCGATGCGGGCGAGCAGGTCGAGGTAGCCGCCCATCGGATGGTCGGGCGCGAGGCGCTGCAGGCGCAGGGCGCGGTTCGCGAACAGGTCGGCGGGGACGGGGAGCTGGACGAAAGGCACCGAGCCGGCGATGCCGATCCGGTCCGGATCGGGCTGCAACTCGTGGAGCTTGGGGCGTTTCGGGGCCTGGGCGGCTTCGTCGCCCGCGGGGTTGCGCTTGAAGAAACGGGCCAAGGCGTCAGTGCCCGCGCTTGTCGGTGGAGCCGCGCTGGCGCTTGCCGCCGGCGATCTGCCGGAACCACTTGCGATGGTGGCGATAGGCCCAGCCGCCGGTGACGGTGCCGCGCACCATCGCCCGGCCGGTGCCGCGCACCCAGATGCCGGCATAGATGTGCACGACGATGATCGCGATGGCGATGACCGCGGCGAGCGAATGCGCCAGCAGCGCCCAGCGCTTCGTCTCGATGACGGTGTACTGATAGAAATACTGGTCCCAGATCACCAGGCCGGTGACGAACATGATCCCGATTAGGGCGGTCTGACCCCAGAACACGCCCTTCTGGCCGGCATTGTACTTGCCGAGCTCGGGAAGCCGGTCCTCGCGGTTGGTCACCACGTCGCCGATCTTCATCGACCAGGCGACGTCGTCCTTGTTGGGGATGTTGAGCTTCCAGAACCGCAGGAACAGCAGCGCGAAGCTGACGGCCAGCGCCACGCCGAACCACGGGTGGATCGCCCGCGTCGCCTGGCCGCCGCCGAAGATGCCAGTGAGCGAGAACAGGTAGGGCGTGAACATCGCCAGGCCCGAGAGGGTCAGCAGGGTGAACAGGATCGCGGTGATCCAGTGGTTGACCCGCTGCAGACCGGTGTAGCGCGGGACGTACAGCACCTCGGGCGCCTCGTGCACCTCACGCAGGGGGCGCGCGTCGCCGTCTCGGATGTCGGTGTGAACGGTCATCGAATCTGCTTCTCTCGAATGGCGGCACGAAACGGAGCCGGGACGCGGGCGGTCGCTTCGCCCGCGGCCACCGATGCGTCCCGGCGATCTCGACCCGAGGCGGCGCCGAATGTGCGCCGCCTCGATTCCGTCAGTGCGGCCGGTTCTCGCCGCCCTCGGCGCCACGGCGTTTCTCGTGGTCGTACTCGATCGCCTCTTCCTCTTCCTCGGCGACGACCTCGTTCGGCCCCGCCGTGACGTAGTGGAAGAAGCCGGCGACCGCGGCGAAGCCCATCGCGGCGAGCCCGAACACCTTGGCGCCTCCCTTCCAGAAGGCGACCAGCGGCGAGATCTTCGGGTCGAGCGGCAGGCCGGCATAGAGCTGCGGCTTGTCGGCGTGGTGGAGCACGTACATCACGTGCGTGCCGCCGACGCCGGCCGGGTCGTAGAGGCCGGCATGCTCGAAGCCGCGCGACTTGAGGTCGATCACGCGGGTCTGCGCCTGCTCGATCATCGCGGCCTTGGTGCCGAACATGATCGAGCCGGTGGGGCACGCCTTGGCGCAGGCGGGCGCCTGCCCGACGGCCACGCGGTCCGAGCACAGCGTGCACTTGTACGCCTTGTGGTCCTTCTCGGAGATGCGCGGGATGTTGAACGGGCAGCCCTTCACGCAGTAGCCGCAGCCGATGCAGTTCTCCTCGATGAAGTCGACGATGCCGTTGGAGTACTGCACGATCGCGCCCGGGGACGGGCACGCCTTGAGGCAGCCCGGATCGGTGCAGTGCATGCAGCCGTCCTTGCGGATCAGCCATTCGAGGTTGTTGGTCGCCTCGTTCTCGTATTCCGTGAACCGCATCAGGGTCCACGTCTTCGGCGTGAGGTCGTGCGGGTTGTCGTAGACGCCGACGTTGACGCCGACGTCGTCCCGCAGGTCGTTCCACTCCTCGCAGGCCGACTGGCAGGCCTTGCAGCCGATGCACTTCGACACGTCGATGAGTTTGGCGACCTCCATGTGGGAGCGGATGGCCGGCGGCGTCTCCGTGGAGGCGGAGCGCTGCCGGATGTCGAGGGAGCTGTAATCGGCCATTGTCTGATGCTCCCCTTACGCGACCGCGTCCGACGGCGGCGTCGTCGGCTCGATGTTGACGAGCCACGCCTTGAACTCGGGCGTCTCGGTGTTGGCGTCGCCGACCACCGGAGTGAGCGAGTTCGGGTGCCATCCCTTCTTCGTCTGGCCCATGAAGCCCCAATGCTGCGGGATGCCGACCACGTGGACGGCCTTCCCGTCGCACATCAGCGGCTTGATGCGCTTGGTGACGACGGCCTTGGCCTTGAGCGAGCCGCGCTTGGACCAGACCCGGACCCAGCCGCCCTTCACGATGCCCTTCTCCTTCGCGAGCTGCTCGGAGATCTCGACGAAGGCCTCCGGCTGGAGGATCGCGTTGATCCGGGCGTGCTTGGTCCAGCCATGGAAGTGCTCGGTCAGCCGGTAGCTCGTCGCCGCGTAGGGAAACTCTTCCGCGGTGCCGAGGTCGGCCAGGTCGTCCTTGAAGATCCGCGACGCCGGATTGCCCTTCACCCGCGGGAACGGGATGTTGGCCATCGGCGACTCGAACGGCTCGTAGTGCGTCGGGAACGGCCCGTCGCGCATCAGGCCGCGGGTCCACAGGCGGGCGACGCCCTCCTGGTTGAGAATGAACGGGCCGACGCCCTTATCGGGGGCGACGGTGACGCCGTAATCCGGCACGTCGAAGCCGACCCACTGCTTGCCGTTCCACTCGATGAGCTTCTTCTTCTCCGACCACGGCTTCCCTTCCGGGTCGCACGAGGCGCGGTTGTAGAGCACGCGGCGGTTGGCCGGCCAGGCGAAGGCCCAGTTCGGCGCGATGCCGCGGTCGCCCGGATCCGCGTTGTCGCGGCGGGCCATGGTGTTGCCCTTCTCGGTGTAGCAGCCCGAGTAGATCCAGCAGCCGCAGGCGGTGGTGCCGTCGTCCTTGAGCTGGGCGAAGCCGTCGACCTGGCGGCCGGCGGGCAGGGTCTGCCCGTCGAGGCCCGGCGTCGGGGCGAGCGTGTAGCCGTTCATCTCGCGAGCGAGCTCGGTCGGCGTCGGCTCGTGGGCGATCGCGTAGTTCCAGGTCAGGTTGACGATCGGGTCCGGGAAGGCGCCGCCTTCCTTCTTGTACATCTCCTTCATGCGCAGGAAGATGCCCGCCATGATGTCGATGTCGGGCTTGCACTCGCCCGGCGCGTCCTGGGCCTGCCAGTGCCATTGCAGCCAGCGGCTGGAGTTGGAGAGCGAGCCCTCCTCCTCGGCGAACAGCGTGGTCGGCAGCTCGAACACCTCGGTCTGGATCGAGGCGGTGTCGACGTCGTTGTACTCGCCGTGGTTCTCCCAGAACCGCGCGGTCTCGGTCTTGAGCGGGTCCATCACCACGATGAACTTCATCTTGGAGAACGCTTCCGTCATCTTGGCGCGATTGGGGAACGACATCAGGCAATTGAAGCCCTGGATGAAGTACCCGGTCATCTTGCCTTGCTTCGCCAGCTCGAAGCCGCGCAGCACGTCGTAGGTCGGCACGTCGAGCTTGGGCAGGTAGTCGTAGGCCCAGTCGTTCTCCTTGGTCGCCTTCTCGCCCCACATCGCCTTCTGGAACGAGACGAAGAACTTGTTGTAGTTCTGCCAGTAGCTGGTCTGCCCCGGCCGCAGCGGCTTGAACTCGCGCTTGGACGCGTAGTCCTTGTAGGTCGGCTCCTTCTCGATCGGGATGTTCAGGTAGCCGGGGATGAGGTTGCTCATCAGCCCGAGGTCGGTCAGCCCCTGGATGTTGGAGTGGCCGCGCAAGGCCTGCATGCCGCCGCCGAGCATGCCGATGTTGCCGAGCAACGTCTGCACGATGCACATCGAGCGGATGTTCTGCGAGCCCTTGGAGTGGTGCGTCCAGCCGAGAGCATAGAGCGAAGCCATCGTCCGGTCGGGCGTCGAGGTCGTGGCGATGAGCTCGCAGACCTTGAGGAAGGTCTCCTGCGGCGAGCCGCAGATCCGCGACACCATCTCGGGCGTGTAGATCGCGACGTGCTTCTTCAGCAGCTGCATGACGCAACGCGGGTGCTGCATCGTCTCGTCGACGACCGCGTACCCGTCGGGACCGATCTCGTAGTCCCAGGTCGACTTGTCGTAGTCGCGCTTCTCGGGATCGTAGCCGGCAAACAGCCCGTCCTGGAAGTCGTAGCCTTCGCGCACGACGTAGCCGGCGTTGGAATATGCCGCGACGTAGCGATGCTGCAGCTTGTCGTTGTCGAGCAGGTACTTGGTCACGCCCGACAGGAACGCGATGTCGGTCCCCTGGCGGATCGGGCAGTACAGGTCGGCCACCGACGCCGTGCGGGTGAAGCGCGGGTCGACGACGATCAGCTTGGCGTTGTTGTGGGCCTTGGCCTCGACCACCCACTTGAAGCCGCAGGGGTGCGCCTCAGCGGCGTTGCCGCCCATGACGGTGATGACGTCCGCGTGCTTGATGTCCATCCAGAGGTTGGTCATCGCACCGCGGCCGAAGGAGGGCGCCAGACTGGCGACCGATGGGCCGTGTCAAACCCTGGCCTGGTTATCGAAGACCAGGGCCCCCATGCTTCGGACCGTCTTGTAGGTGAGCCACGCGGTCTCGTTGGAGGTCGCCGAGGCGCCGAGGAAGCCCATCGTGGTCCAGCGGTTGACCGTGAGGTCGCCGTTCTTGGCCACGAAGTTCTTGTCGCGGTCCTCCTTCATCAGCCGGGCGATCCGCTCGAAGGCGAAGTCCCAGGAGACGCGCTTGAACTCCTTGGAGCCGGCCTCGCGGTGCAGCGGGTACTTCGTCCGGGTCTCGGCCTGGATGAAGTCGAGCAGCGCCGAGCCCTTCGGGCAGAGCGTGCCGCGGTTGATCGGGTGGTCGGGGTCACCCTCGACGTGCATCACCGCAGAGCGGGCGTTCTTCGACTTGTCGCCGAGGCTGTAGAGGATGACGCCGCAGGCCACCGAGCAGTAGGGGCAGGTGTTACGGGTCTCGCGCATCTGCGCGAGCTTGAAGGGGCGGACCGCCGCCGCCATCGCCGGCTCGAGGCCGCCGAAGCCGAGGGCGCCGAGGGAGCCACCCGCGAGGGTGACGGCGCCACCCTTCAGCAGGCCGCGCCGTGAGACCTGAATCGTCATCCGAGTATCCCGATCAGAGCTGGACTAATTCCAGCATGCTTCCCAGGATTGCCGGCCCGAGGCAAGTGCGGTTCCGTGACACAGATCGGGCGGATATCGCGCTGCAACACGCACGATTTACCAGCTCGTTCAATCCGCTAGCGGCAACCGGAATTATTTCGACGGAATAGCCGGGTTCTGTCCTGACGGCCCCGGGGTGCGGTGGTCGAGGGGTGCCTGCGGCTCGGTGCCCGAGGAGGAGCCGGTGTCGGCGCCCGGCACCTTCCGCTCCCGGTTCTCCGCCGTGGAGTTGCCGCCCGGGTTGGGCGCATCCTTGGCCGCTGATTCCTCGCGCGGCACGGGGGCCTGGCTCCAGCCGTCGTTGGCGCTGCGGCTCTTGTCGCCCATCGCGTCGACGCCCTTGATGTCGCCGGGCTTGGTCTGGGCGTGGCCGGGGGTGCAGGCGAGCGAAAGCGCCAAGGCTGCGGCTGCAGAGAGGAGGCGGGGGAGGAGCA
>NZ_VRUT01000146.1:0-11862 GCF_008039465.1 Methylobacterium sp. WL120
GCCCGCGCGGCTGGCCGGACGCCGCCGCCGAATGGCTCGCGCCGCACGCCTTCAAGGCCCGGATCGACTGGGCCGCCGAGGCCTGCGAGCGGGCGCCGCCCGCGGACAACCCGGTCGCGCTCGCCGAGGACGCGTTCGGGCCGCTGCTCTCCGCGGCCACCCGGCGCGAGATCGCCCGGGCCGAAACCGGGGCGCAGGGCCTCGCCCTCCTCCTGATGAGCCCGGAATTCCAGCGGAGATAGGTCGATGCGCCTCCAGCTTCCGACCCGCCGCGGCCTGCTCGCCGCCGGCTCGACCCTCGCGGTCTCCGCCCTGATGCCGCGGATCGCTTCGGCCGCCACCCGCGATCCGCGCTTCGTCTTCGTGATCCTGCGCGGCGCCCTCGACGGGCTCGCCTTCCTGCCCGCCCTCGGCGACCCGGCCTATGCAGGCTTGCGCGGCGCGCTCGCGCTGCCGGCCTCCGGCGACGGCGCGGCGCTGCCGCTCGGCGGCCTGTTCGGGCTCAACCCGAACCTGCCGTTCCTGAAGGGGCTGTTCGACGCCCGCGAGGCCTTGATGCTGCACGCGGTGGCGACGCCCTATCGCGAGCGCTCGCATTTCGACGGGCAGGACGTGCTGGAGAACGGCACTCCCAGCCCGAACGGCAGCGCGACCGGCTGGCTCAACCGTGCCGCCGGCCTGCTCCCGGCCGCCGGACTGGCCCGCGGACGCGACCTCTTCGCCTGCGGCGCGACGGTGCCCCTGGTGATGCGCGGGCCCGCCCCGGTGATGAGCTGGTCGCCCGGAAACCTGCGCACGCCCCTCGACGACACCGTGATGCGGCTGGAGCGCCTCTACGGCGAGCGCGACCCGCGCCTGCTGGCGGCGCTGACGGAGAGCAACCGCCTCGACGCGATGCTTCCCAAAGGACCAGCCGGAGGCGGCCCGGGCCGGTCCTACGCCACCCTGGCGGCGGCGGCGGGCCGGGTGCTCGCCCGGCCCGAGGGCCCACGGATCGCGACCCTGGCGCTCGACGGCTGGGACACCCATGCGGCGGAGGGGCCGGCCTCCGGCCGCCTCGCCCACCTCCTCAAGGCCCTCGACGACGCGCTGGCCGCGCTGAAGGCGGAGCTCGGCCCCGCCTGGGGCGAGACCGTGGTCGCGGTCGCCACCGAGTTCGGCCGCACCGCCCACCCCAACGGCACGGACGGGACCGACCACGGCACGGCGGCGGCGGCCTTCCTCGCCGGCGGGGCGGTGGCCGGCGGGCGGGTCGTCGCCGACTGGCCGGGGCTTGCGCCCGCCTCCCTCCTCGACGGGCGGGACCTCCGCCCGACCCTCGACCTGCGCGCCGTGCTGAAGGGCGTCCTGCGCGACCATCTCGGCCTGCCGGACTGGGCGCTTTCCGACACCGTCTTCCCGGGCAGCGGAGGCGTCGCGCCGACGCGCGACCTCCTCGCCTGACCATCGTTTCCGGGCCTGCCAGTCCGGAATCCCGGTGCGGCGCGCTAGCGCCGCGCCTTCCCCTCACGAAAGGACGATCGATGTTGAGCAGATCCCTGGGCGCCGCCATCCTCGCCAGCGCCTTCGCCGCGACCCTGTCGGGGCCGGCCTCGGCGCTTCCCCTCGTCGGCCTCGATGCGCCGGAGGCGAACATCGTCCAGGTCTACGGTGGCTGCGGCCCGTTCGGCCATCGCGGCCCCTACGGCGGCTGCCGCACCGGCGGGCAGGCGGGCGGCTACGTCCGCGGGCGCTCCTGCCCGCGGGGCTTCCACATCGGCCCCGCCGGCCGCCGCTGCCGGCCGAACCGCTTCTGAGCGATCGATCCCGCGCCGCCCCTCGCCGGGCGGCGTGGTCCCCGAGCCCACGGAGCAGGAAGCTTACCCGGCGAGGCCTGCCAAATGCAGGAGGATGCCGGCCGCGGAGCAGGCCGCCAGCGTCGGGATCACGCCGGCCTTGAACCGGAACACCGCCACGAGCGCCCCCAGCGCGAGGAGCAGCGCCCACGGGTCCAGGCTGGCGAGCACCGGCAGGTCGAGGCGGATCGGCCCGAAGGCGACCGGTTCGAGGCGGGCGAACAGCGTGTGCAGGGCGAACCAGACCGCGAGGTTCAGGATCACCCCGACCACCGCCGCCGTGATCGCCGAGAGCGCGCCGGCCAGCGCCCGGTCGCCGCGCAGGCGCTCGACGTAGGGCGCGCCGACGAAGATCCAGAGGAAGCACGGCGCGAAGGTCACCCAGGTGGTGAGCAGGCCCCCCAGCGTCCCGGCGAGCAGCGGCGGCAGGCCGCCCGGATTGCGGAACGCGGCGAGGAAGCCGACGAACTGCGTCACCATGATCAGCGGCCCCGGCGTGGTCTCGGCCATGCCGAGCCCGTCGAGCATCTCGCCGGGCCGCAGCCAGCCGAAATGCCCGACCGCCTGCTGGGCGACGTAGGCGAGCACCGCGTAGGCGCCGCCGAATGTCACCATCGCCATCTTCGAGAAGAATAGCGCAATCTGCCCGAACACCTCGCCGGAACCGACCAGGCCGACGATCGCGGCGACCGGCAGCAGCCAGAGCGCGCCCCAGATCGCCGCCGTCAGGAGCGTGCGCGCGGGGGCCTCGCGCTCCTGCGGCAGCTCCGCGTCGCCGAGGAGATACGGCCCGGCCTTCGCCGCCCCGGCCGCGCCGTGGCCGCCGCCGACTCGGAACTGCGGCAGGCCGGCGCGGCCGCCGAGATAGCCGAAAAAGCCCGCCGCCAGCACGATCACCGGGAACGGCAGGTCGAACAGGAACAGCGCGACGAACGAAGCCGCCGCCAGCGCCACCATCGGCGCGCTCTTCAGGGCGCGCCGGCCGATGCGCAGCACCGCCTCGGCGACGACGGCCAGCACCGCCGCCTTGAGCCCGAAGAACAGGCCGGCGACCACGCCGACGTTGCCCGACAGCGCGTAGATCCAGCTCAGCGCCATGATCGCGACGAGACCCGGCAGCACGAACAGGCCCCCCGCGACGAGCCCGCCGCGGGTGCCGTGCATCAGCCAGCCGACATAGGTCGCGAGCTGCTGCGCCTCCGGCCCCGGCAGCAGCGTGCAGAAGTTCAGCGCGTGTAGGAAGCGATCTTCGGAGATCCAGCGCCGCTCCTCGACGAGGATGCGGTGCATCACCGCGATCTGCCCGGCCGGCCCGCCGAAGGACAAGGCGGCGATGCGGCCCCAGACGGGGACCGCCTCGGCCAGGCTCGGCATCCGCAACCCGGGCGTCGCGGTGTCTGGCATCGGGATGTCGGCGCCATCCGCCATGTCGGGTTTCGCCTTCCGTGCGCCCGCCGCGGCCGGGCTGTCCGAGGTTTTAGGCGGCCACGCGGGAGGCCAGCACCTTGTCGATGCGGCGCCCGTCCATGTCGACCACCTCGAAGCGCCAGCCGCCGGCCTCGAACGCGTCGCCCGCCGCGGGGATGCGACCGAGCTCGTAGATCACGTAGCCGGCCAGCGTCGTGAAGTCGTCGGAATGCGGCGTCTCGGCCAGTTCCAGCCGCTCGAACGCCTGGCGGGCCGGGATCATCCCGTCGATCAGCAGCGAGCCGTCGGCGCGCTCGACCACGTCGGGCTCCTCGCCGGGTTCCGGGATGTCGCCGGCGATCGCCTCCAGCAGGTCGGTCTGGGTGACGATGCCCTCCAGGGTGCCGTACTCGTCGACGACCACCGCCATCCGCATCGGCTGGCTCTGGAAGGTTTCGAGCACCGCCAGGATCGTCATGCTCTCGTGCACGACGATCGGGCCTTGCGTCGCGGCCGTCAGGTCGATCGCGTCGCCGTCGAGCACCTGGTCGAGCAGGTCCTGCTTGCGCACCACGCCGACGAGCTCGTCGACCTGGCCCCGGCTGACCACGACCTGGGCGTGGCCGCAGGCGCGCACGGCCTTGAGGATCGCCGCGTGGTCGGCGTCGGCGTCGACCCACTCGACCTCGTGGCGCGGGGTCATGATGTCGCTGACCCGGCGCTCGCCGATGGCGAAGATCCGCTCGACCGCCTCCTGCTGGACCTCGCGGATCAGGCCGGCCTCCTGGCTCGCCTGGATCAGCAGGTTGAGTTCGGCGGTCGAGTGCAGCGAGCCCTCGCCATGGCCCGGCTGGAGGCCGAACAAGCGCAGCACGCCGTTGCCGAGCCCGTTGAGGAACAGGATCGCCGGCCGGAACACGAATAGGAAGAGGCCCAGGGGGCGGACCACCGCGAGCGCGGTGCGCTCGCTGCGCTGGAGCGCGAGGCTCTTGGGCGCCAGCTCGCCGAGCACGATGTGCAGCGACGTGATCAGGGCGAAGGCGATCGCCACCGCGATGGAATGGGCGGCGACCGGCCCGAGCGACAGCGGCAGCCCGTCCACCGCCGGCGCGATCAGGTGGGCGAGCGCCGGCTCGCCGACCCAGCCCAGCGCCAGCGACGACAGGGTGATGCCGAGCTGCGTCGCGGCCAGATGCGCGTCGAGGCGGTCGGTCGCCCGCTGCAGCGCCGTCGCGTTCGCGCGCCGCTCGGCGACGAGTTCGGCGACGCGGCTCCGGCGCACCGAGACCAGGGCGAATTCGGCCGCCACGAAGAAGCCGTTGGCCAGCACCAGGACGAGGACCGCGAGCAGCCCCAGCGCGGTCGCCCATGCATCGTCGGAAATCGCCGTCTCCCGTCGTGTCGAACGCCCCGCCATAGCAGCCAGAGGCGCGCCGGGCCACGCCGAAGGTCTCGGACCGCGGCGCATCGTCGAACGCAAAATCAGAAACGATGGGTTTCCATCGTTTCCGTTTCAAATCGCCCGGATGATCCTCAAATCAGGCCGATCGCGAGCGCCGGGCGGCGCTCTCAAAGGAGACACGTCATGTCCGAGATCGGCCTCCACCACGTCACCGCCTTTTCCGGCCAGGCAGCGCGCAACCGCGACTTCTACACCCGGGTGCTCGGACTGCGGCTCGTCAAGACCACCGTCAACTTCGACGACCCGGGCACCTACCACCTCTATTACGGCGACGAGACCGGTCGCCCCGGCACGCTGCTGACCTTCTTCCCGATCGCGCATGCGGCGCCGGGCCGGCTCGGCGTCGGCGAGACGCAGGAGATCGCGCTGCGGGTGCCGCGGGCCGCGATCGGCTGGTGGATCCACCGCTTCGTCGCGATGTCCGTCGATCACGACGCGCCGGCGAGCGTCTTCGGCGAGCCGACCCTGCGCTTCCGCGATCCCGACGGGATGCGGCTGGCACTGGTCGGCGTCGACGGGGCGGACCCGGAGCCGGCCTGGGGCCACGGCGCGGTGCCGGCCGAGCACGCGGTGCGCGGCCTGCACGGGGTCACGCTGCGCCTCGCCGAGACCGGCCCGACCGCGGCGATCCTCGCCGACGGCCTCGGCTTCCGCGAGACCGCGCGCGAGGGCGCGTCGATCCGCTTCGCCGGGGACGCGGCGGCCGGCGGCTTCGTGACCCTCGAGGCGGCCGGCGCGGTCGCCCGCGGGCGGCAGGGCGCCGGGTCGGTGCACCACATCGCCTTCCGGGCCGCCGACGACGCGGCCCAGGCGGCGATGGTGGCGCGGCTCTCCGCCGACCACGGCCTCGCGGTCACCGAGCAGCGCGACCGCCAGTACTTCCGCTCGGTCTACTTCCGCGAGCCCGGCGGCGTGCTGTTCGAGATCGCGACCGATGCGCCGGGCTTCGCCGTCGACGAGCCGCTCGCCACCCTCGGCGGCGCCTTGAAGCTGCCGGCCGGCCTCGAACCGCACCGGGCGCGGATCGCGGCCGCCTTGCCCGACCTCGCCTCGCCCGACCTCGCCTGACCCGTCTTCCCGCCCCGCGCCTACGGGGCGGGATTGCCCTGCCCGCGTCCTGGAAGTCCGTCATGACCACCACCGATCTCGGCTTCGTCCACCGTTTCGAGCCGGGCGACGCGTCCGTTCGCCCCCTGCTCCTCCTGCACGGCACCGGCGGCGACGAAGCCGACCTGCTGCCACTCGGCCGGCGGGTGTCGCCGGGCGCCGCCCTGCTGTCGCCGCGCGGTCCGGTCCTGGAGAACGGCATGCCGCGCTTCTTCCGCCGCCTGTCCGAGGGCGTGTTCGACGCCGACGACGTGCGCCGCCGCGCGGCCGACCTCTCCGGGTTCGTGGCGGCGGCGCGGGCGCGTTACGGCCTTCCGGCACCGCTGGCGCTCGGCTTCTCGAACGGCGCCAACATCGCCGCCGCGATGCTTCTGCTGCACCCCGAAACGCTGGCGGGCGCCGTGCTGCTGCGGCCGATGGTGCCGCTGTCGGACGCCGCGCCGGCGGACCTCGCGGGCCGGCCCGTGCTGATGCTGTCGGGCGCGGCCGACCCGATCGTGCCGGCCGAGAACGCGGCGCGGCTCGCCGCCCTCCTCACGGCGGCCGGAGCCCGCGTCGAGCACGCCACGCTTCCGGCCGGGCACGGCCTGTCGCAGGCCGACCGCGCCCGCGTCGAAGCCTGGATGGCGCGCGAAGCGCCGCCGGCTTGAGAGCCGCCGCCGGCCTGAGGGCCGCCCCCGATCCGCGGCCATCCCCCGCAGGCGCTCACCCGCCGCGTGCCGGCGTATAGGAGGTCACGCCGCGCCCTGCCGACGCCCGGCAGGACGCGCACGGACGCGGGAGCTTTCCATGGATGCCGACCTCGCCGAAACCCTGCGCCGGGCCGCCGCCGCCGGGCGCCGGCACGCCCAGACCTTCGTCGTCCAGACCTTCGTCGACCAGGTCGGCGCCGACGCCCTCCCCTGGTCGGTGGTCGCCGCCTTCGACGCCGAGATCCGCGGCTCGGTCGAGCGCGACCGGCGGATCGAGGACGAGCGCGACCGCGTGCTGATCGCCGCGGTGAAGCTCGCCGACGGCAGGCCGGAGGACGGGGCGGAGGCGATCGAGACGGCGCGCGCGCACCTGATCGCGGCGATCGACTACCTGGAACAGGCGGTGCTGCGGTTCGGCGTCGTCAGCCGGGCCGGGGCGAAGCACGGCTTCGGCCCCGCCGGCCGTCCGGTCGCCGCGCGGAGCTGAGCACCCCACGGCCTGATGCGTCGCCTGCGTTCGAGCCGTGGTCCTGGCGAAATCGCCGTCGCCGCGTGCGACGACTGCGAGCCCGCCCGGTTGACGTTGGCGGGCTTCCTCGTGCCCTTCGTAAGGATCGTTCCGGCCGCCGCGACGGTTTGCGCCTGCGCAACCGTCGTCCATCTCGACAACCGATGCCGCGCCGACCGACCGGTGGCGGCTGGAGACTTCCGTGCCGCACAGACAGCCGCTTCGCCTCTGGATCGTCCGCCATGGCGAGAGCGCCGGCAACGTCGCCCGCGATGCGGCCCAGGCCGCCGGCGCGACGCGGATCGACATCGCCGAACGCGACGTCGACGTGCCGTTGAGCGAACGCGGCCACCGGCAGGCCGAAGCCCTCGGGCGCTGGTTCGCCGCGATGCCCGCCGACGCGCGGCCGAACCTCGTCCTGGCCTCGCCCTACCGCCGCGCGGTCCAGACGGCCGAGGCGATCCGCGCATCGGGGGCGCTCGCCGCCGGCGCGCCGCCGCTGCTGGTCGACGAGCGCCTGCGCGAGAAGGAGTTCGGCATCCTCGATCGCCTCACCCGCGCCGGCATCGAGCAGTTGCACCCCGAGCAGGCGGAACTCCGCACCGACCTCGGCAAGTTCTACCACCGGCCCCCGGGCGGCGAGAGCTGGTGCGACGTCATCCTGCGCCTGCGCAGCGCGCTCGACACGATGGCGCTGCATTACGAGGGCCAGCGCATCCTCCTGGTCGCCCACCAGGTGGTGGTCCTGTGCCTGCGCTACCTGCTGGAGAATAGGACCGAGGCTGAGATCCTGGCCATCGACGCGCAGGGCGACGTCGCCAATTGCGGCGTCACCGAATACGCCCCCGCGGCGGTCGCCGCGCCCGGCCCCGCCCTCGACCTGATCCGCTACAACTTCGTCGCACCCCTTGAGGCACAGGGTGCTCCCGTTACTTCCGAACCCGACGCCAACGAAGCACAGGCCAAGAGCTGACAGCGTTGCACCATCGTCGGAAACCGACCGGAGGACAGCCATGGGCGCCGTGACACCGCTGACCGAGCACGTGCTCCGCGGCATGGCCCCCCCTAAGCCGGAGGGCGACAGCAAGGACGGCCGCGGCTGCGTCCTCATCGTGGCAGGCTGCACGGGCCTGCCCGGTGCCGTGCTGCTGAGCGCCGACGCGGCGATGCGCGTCGGCGCGGGCAAGCTCCAGATCGGCGTGTGCCGCGACCTCGCGATCCCGATCGGCATCGCCGTGCCGGAAGCCCTGGTGGTCGGCTTGGCGCAGACCGAGGGCGGCGGCATCGGCCGCGACTGCGCCGACGACCTCGTCGAGCGGGCCGGCGCCGTCGACGCGATCCTCACCGGTCCGGGCATGAGCGAGGACGCGGACACCGAAGCCGTGGTGTCCGCCCTCGTGCGCGGGGGCAAGGAGGCGGCGTTCGTCCTCGACGCCGGGGCGCTCGTTGCGCTCCGCGCCGACCCGGACCTGACCCGAAGCCTGTCCAGGCCGGCGATCATCACCCCGCATGCGGGCGAGATGGCCAAGCTCCTCGACCTGGATCGCGAGGCCGTCGAGGCCGACCCGCTGGCGGCGGCGCGCCGCGCCACCGAGCGCTTCGGCACGGTGACGGTGATGAAGGGCGGCCGGACGCAGGTCGTCTCCCCCGACGGCCGCGCCTGGTGCTACGAGATGGGGCATGTCGGCCTGGCGATCTCGGGCTCGGGCGACACGCTCGCGGGCCTGATCGTCGGGCTGCTCGCCCGCGGGGCCGAGCCCGAGGCGGCGGCTCTGTGGAGCGTCTACGCCCACGGCGAAGCCGGTCGCCGGCTCGCCCGCCGCTACGGCGGGATCGGCTTCCTGGCGCGCGAGATCCCGGCGGAGGTGCCCTGCATCCTCGCCGAGGTGATGACCTGAGGCCGAGTCCGGTCTCCAACGTTTGCGAAGCGAGGACCCCATGGCGCAGCCGCCGGACGACAACCTGGACCACTACGCGCTCGGCTTCTACGCGCCGGGCAAGACCCTGCGCCGCGAGGACTGCCCCTATGCCGAAGGCATGGAGGCGCACGACCTCTGGCTCGCGGGCTACGACGCGGCCCTGCGCGGCGATACGCTCGAGGATCGTCCCGCGCCGCAGGCCTGAGCCCGGGCGACGGCGTTTGGCCGTCGGAACCGCCCGCGGCGCATGGACTACCAGGGCACGGTCTGCCCGGCGTGGTCGAGGAAGACGCAGCCGCGCTGCCCGAGGTGCCGTTCGAGCACCGTGACGATGCCGCGCGCGCTGGTCTCGACGTCGAGGGTCGCGCGCCGGCCGCCGAGATCCGTGCGCACCCAGCCCGGATGCATCAGCACTACGCCCCAGGCGGCCTTGGCGTGCTGCCCGGCGAAGGACCGGGCCAGGGTGTTGAGCGCCGCCTTGCTCGCGCGGTAGCTGCTCCAGCCGCCGCCGCGGTTCAGCGAGACCGAGCCGAGCTTCGAAGTCATCAGGACGACGAGCCCGTCGGGGGCCACGCGCGCGTGGAACGCCTCGGCGAAGCGGATCGGGCTGAGGGCGTTCGTCTGGAAGACCGCCGTCGCCACCGCGCGCGGCATCGCGGCGGCCGGCGTGCCGGCCTGGGTGGCGACGCCCGCGACCACGAAGACGAGGTCGAAGGCCGGCGCGTCCGCGAGCGTCCTGCGCAGGGCGGTCACCGCCGCGTCGTCGTCGATGTCGACGCCCGCCTCGATCCGCAGCCGGCCGTCGGTCGCGAGGCCGGACAGGGCGGCGGAAGGGCGGCGCACGGTGGCCGTCACGTCCCATCCGCGATCGAGGAACCGGGCGACGAGGCCGAGCCCGAGGCCGCGGGAGGCGCCGACGACCAGCGCCCTGCGGGCGGTCAAGGCGCACATCCCCGGCTGGGCATTACGACGACCGGCCTGCGCGGCAAGGCCGATGAAGCGCCGCCTGCGACGGCTCTCGTGACGGCATCGATGAGGGGAGGCATCTCTTCAGGATAGGTCCCGGAGCCGGCCTGTCGAGGAAACGGTTTGTCGCGTGGCAACGCCCGGAGCGGATGGGGCCGAGCCGCGTTGACCCTGCGACACCGCCGGACAGGACCCCCTCGATGCATGCGAAGCGACTGGCGGAGACCGAGGCGGCACTCGCCCGCACCGACCGCCTCTGGCGGGCGGAGGTGAGCCGGCTCTACGGCCCGGAGGGC
The DNA here is from genome assembly GCF_008039465.1 of Methylobacterium sp. WL120. NCBI lineage: Bacteria > Pseudomonadati > Pseudomonadota > Alphaproteobacteria > Hyphomicrobiales > Methylobacteriaceae > Methylobacterium > Methylobacterium sp. WL120. The sequence continues at coordinate 10,193 of NZ_VRUT01000146.1, forward strand.
GTCCTCCGGTTCGGCTACGGGCCGGAGGGGCGCGGCGTGGACGGCTCGTCCGTCCGGCGCGCCTACGAGGCCCGTCGCGACGCGGTCGCCTCCTGGCGCCACGAGCGGCGGTCGGCGCACGCGGTCCGGTAGCCCGACCGTGTCGACCGCGACGGCCTCCATCCTCGGCCTGTGGTCCGCCTACTGGGCGGCGATGTTCGCGCAGGTCGCCCACCTGCGGACGCTCGACGACGGCGTCGGCGCCACCACCTGCGGCTGGGTCTCGCGAAGCCTCCTGGCCATCGGAACCGCGTTCTTCCTGCTGGCGAAGGGCGGGTAGGGCAAGGCACGCGCGGGGTCGGCTCTGGATCGACGCCTGCCCCTCCGGCCGCCTGCGAATTGCTCAGCCGGCCAGGTCGGTGACGTAGCGCCGGTGGACCCAGCCGGACCGGCACGGTCCCGCATAGGCGGTCCGGCGCGGCCAGGGCGTCGCGACGCCGCAATCCCGTCCCTCCCGGTCCGCGTACACGACGCCGAACCACGGCCCACGGGTCTCGCAGACCGACAGGCGCTGGCCCGTATGGATGCGATCGACCTCGCGGTAGGGGCGGCCGCCGGGGCCGCTGCGCACCGAGAGGAAGTCGTCGCCCTTCGGGTCGAGGCCGGTGACGGCGGCCAACCGCGGGCAGGCGTCGAGCTCAGGCCCGTCCGCGCCAGGCTGGACCGGCACGTCGAGGGAAGCGGTTTGCGCGTGGGCGGCCGCGATCGACAGGCCGAGCGCCGCGGCGAGGACGAGCGGCTTGCGCCAGGTCATGAACCACTCCGTTGCGGACGGGGCGACGCCGCGACGGGCGAGCTATGTCGGCGGCGGATCACCGGTCAAGCACCGGCGGCGCGGCAGCGCGCGTGCGCCGAAACCGGGCGAGGCCGTGCCGGACGGCCGCCACCAAGCCGAATGCGGCGAGCCAGGCGAGGAGCCAGATCTCGTACAGGTCGGCGTCCATCGCGGATTCTCCGTCGAGGCCGAGCCACGCGGCCAGGCCGTGCGGGACCGGAACGCCGGACCCGAGCGCGAGGCGCATCGCCGGGATCGACAGCAGGGAGGCGACGAGGATGTGCGCCGCCGCCCGGTAGAGCGGCCGGGCCGCGCCCGCGACGGTTCCCGCGAAACCCGCGAGCAACGCCGCGCCGAGCCAGAGCGCCACCGGCCGCCGGGCCGCGTCGGCCTCGGCCCCGCCGGGCAGGAGCGGAAACAGGAGGAACAGCGGCGCCAGGCCGAGCGCGAACAGCAGCGCGAGGGGCGGCACGTGCAGCAACCGGGCGACGCGACGGCGAACCGATTCGTCGGCGTCGGCGCCGCGCTCAGCCGCCCGCATCGCGCGCCGCGTCGAGGATCTTCAGGATCGCAGGGCTCCGGCCATGGCGACGGCGCAGGCGCGCCTCGTCCGCGTCGAGGGCGTCGCAGCCCAGGTCCTTCACCGCGACGGCGATCTCCCGCCCCCGGGCCGCGTCGTAGGCGTCTTCGCCGGTCCAGTGCCGGCAGCCGGTCAGGCGCGTCAGGTAGCGCTCCACGTCGGCGGGGCGTCGGCCGGGCTCCGCCGCCAGCGGCGACACCGGAAGCAGCGCGGCCAACAGCGCGAGCCGCATCGTCCGTCCGGTCATTCCGTCACCTCCGCCCTCACCCCCGCCCC
>NZ_VRUT01000147.1:0-11848 GCF_008039465.1 Methylobacterium sp. WL120
CCCGCCCGCGGAAGCCTCCCTTGAACGCCCTGATCCTGCAACCGGTGATGGCCCAGATCGGGCTGATGATGGCGCTCTACGTCTGGCTGTCGCTGGCGCGCCTGCGCGCGGTGGGGCGGGGCGAGGTCGGCTACGACGCCTTCGTGCTCGGGCGCGACGAGCCGCGGGCGGTCGCGCGGATCACCCGGAACCTCGCCAACCAGTTCGAGCTGCCGGTTCTGATGGTCGGCTGCGTCGCGCTGCTGGTCGCCCTGGGCGAGGTCGGCCGGTTCGACGTCGCCTGCGCGTGGCTGTTCGTCGCCGGCCGCCTCGCGCACACGGCGGTGCAGACCCTGACCGACGACGTGAGGCTGCGCGGCCGGGTCTTCGGGATCAACCTCGTCGGGTTCCTCGGGATCGCCGGGCACCTCGGCCTGATCGCGCTCGCAGCGCGGTAGCGCGGTAGCGCGGTCCGCCGCGAGCCCGTCTCAGGCCGCCTTGGCGCGGCGGGGGCGGTTTGAGTTGGCGCTGGCCTTCGCGCCACCTTTGGCCGCGGCTTTCGACGCGGATTTCGCGACGGGCCGGCCGGCCGTGCCGGAGCGCCAGCCCTGCCAGCTCCAGGCGCCCGGTCCGGTCAGCGCATAGATCAGGAAGCCGCCCGCGAGCCCGAAATCGGCCAGCATCAGGGTGCGCTCGGCTGCGGCCGCCGGGCCGGAGAACTGCCAGAAGGCGTGGAGCAGCACCGCCGTCAGGGCGGCGAACCCGGCCAGCGCGACGCCGGTGATCCGCGGCAGCACGCCGACGATCAGCGCCAGCGGCCCGAACACCTGGACGACCACGGCGAGCGTCGCCACCGCGTTCGGGGCCGGGACGCCGGCGCCGGCCAGCGTCAGCGCGAAGCCCGAGACGTTGAGGGCGCGGGCGATGCCGGTCGGCAGCAGCGCGGCCGCGAGCAAGAGGCGCGCAGCGAGGAGCAGTCCGTCCTGGGCTCGGGCGATCACGCGTGGACTCCGGTGGTGTGGGGCGAAGGCGGCATCGTCCCCCGCGCCCCTGAAGACCGGGTTAAGCGGCGGTCGCCCTCAACCGGAGACGCCGCCGCGAAACAGCTTTCCGCGCTCGGTCCAAGCCACCACCAGGAGCGCCGCGGCGCCGAGCCCGGCATAGCCGAAGGCGATCGGCAGGGTGGTGCCGTCGAAGCACTGGCCGATCACGAAGCCGCACAGCGCCCCGAGGATCGTGGTGTAGAACCCAAGGAACGACGAGGCCGTGCCGGCGATCGCGCCCAGCGGCTGCAGTGCCAGCGCGTTGAAGTTCGGCATCGCGAAGCTGATCAGGAACTGGTTGGCCGCCAGCACGGCCAGGAACAGGACCAGCGGCGGATGCCCGCGATAGCTGAGCCCGATCGCGACCTGTCCGAGCGCCACCGCGACGAAGGCCGTGAGGCCTGCATGCGACAGCGCCCGCATCCCCAGGCGGCGGACCACCCGCGCGTTGACCAGGGTCGCCGCGCCCATCGCGCCGGCGACCAGGCCGAAGGCCAGGGGGAACAGCGCGCCGAGGTGGTAGAGCCCGGTGTCGAACACCTGCTGGGCCGAGCCGACATAGCCCATGATGCAGCCGGTGAGCAGGCCGAGCGCGGTGGCGTAGCCGATCGCCACGCGGCAGCGGAGCGTCGTGCGCAACGCGTCCCAGGTCGAGGCGAAGGAGAGCGGCCGGCGGTATTCCGGGTGCAGGGTCTCGGGCATGCGCGCCGTGAACCAGACCGCGAGCAGCCCCGCGAGACCGAGCATCGAGACGAAGACGTAGGTCCAGGAGCCGAGGGCGAGCATGGCCCCGCCGATCGCCGGCGCGATCATCGGCACGATCAGGAACACCATCATGGTGAAGGACATCACGCTCGCCATCTCGCGCCCGGCGAAGCGGTCGCGCACGATCGCGGTCGAGAGCACCCGGCCGCCTGCGGCGCCGAGCCCCTGGATCACGCGGGCGGCGAGCAGCCAGCCGAACGACGGCGCGACCATCGCCAGCAGCGTGCCTGCGACGTAGACGGCGAGCGTGCCCAGCAGCACGCGACGCCGCCCGAGCGCGTCGGAGACCGGGCCGTAGACGATCTGCGCCGCGCCGAACCCGATCATGTAGACGTAGATCAGCCATTGCAGGTGGTTCGGGTCGCTGACCCCGAATCTGTCCTGGATCGCCGGGAAGGCCGGCAGCAGGTTGTCGATCGAGATCGCGGTGACCGCCATCATCAGGGCGATGATCGCCACGAACTCGACGAAGCCCGGCCCGGTCCAGGGACGCTCGCGCGGGATCGCCTGACCGTCGGGAGGGTTGGGCCGGATCGGTGCTGTCACGGGGAACGCCCTCGGCGGCGCGGGGATGCCTTCGACGGGAAGGCGCGCGGGCCGCCTCATCGGGCGAGTTCACGGCGGGGATATGGCCGGCGCATGCGCGGAACGCCGGGGGGATCCCCCGGCCGGGGCTGGAACGGAAACGGCCGAGCTTCGTTCCACCTGCGACAACGCCTGCATACCCGGAGTTCCCGTGTCGTCGCTCGTCCGCATCCTCCTCGCGATCTTCCTGCCCCCGATCGCCGTCCTCGTGACCAACGGCATCGGCCTGCAGTTCCTGCTGAACATCGTGCTGACGCTGATGTTCGGCCTACCGGGCATGATCCACGCGCTCTGGCTGATGAACCGCGACCGCCCGCTGATCTAAAAGTATCGCTCTGCGAACGAAGAGAGCCGCCGGTCCTTCGACCCGCGGCTCTCTTCGTTTCAGGTGCTCGACGGGCGATCAATCCTTGTCGGATTTGTCCGTGCGAAGCGCCGTCGTCACCTTGCGGACCGGGCGCGGGGCGGCGTGGGCGAGCTTCACAGTCTGCGCCGCCGCCTTCACCGGCTCGGCCACCACCGCGTCTGCGGTGGGCGTCGCCGGGGCCGGCGCGGTCTCCTTGTTGAAGACCTTGCCGAGGAGCTTCTGGTAGGCGCTCGGGTCGTCGTCCGCGCCGGCGACCGTGATGCGGACGGGCTTGGCCTTCTCGGTCGCCTTGGCGTCGTCGTCGGCCGGGTCGGGCTGCTTGGCCATCAGCGTCCGGGCCGCGGGCTTCAACGCGCCGGGCTTTCCTGCATCGGACTTACCCGTATCGGACTTACCCGTATCGGACTTGGCCGCATCCGATTTGCCCCCCTTGCCGAGGGCGGCGGCGGCGGCCTTCGTCGGGATCGGCGCCTCGGGGGCGGCGGCGAGCATCACCGGCCGGCCCTTGGCGTCGACCTCGATCTCGCGCGGGCCGGCGGCCAAGCTCTCTGGGCGGCTCACGTCGCCGAGGTTGTGCCGGCCGTAATCCTTGGCGCTGTAGGGCAGCTCGGTCTCGGTGCCGGACAGGTTGGCGAAGGCCGTGCTCTGCTCGGCGCGAAACACCGGGTTGCCGCCGCCGTCGTCGTAGACCACTCGCGTCGCCGGCGTGCCCTTGGCGACGAGCTCTGCGATCTCGTGGTTGTCGTGGGCGCGCTTCTCGGCGACCAGCGGGTCGACCTTGGGCGTGCACGATCCGGCCCCCGCGTCGGCGCCGCCGAACACGTACTTCGTGCCGCAGACCCCGACCTTCGGCTCGTCGCGCAGGGCCTCGAAGTAGTCGGCCCCCTCCTTGAGGTTGCGCCAGAACGGGGCGTTCGGGTCGTTGCGGTACTTGGTCATGTTCGAGGCCGTCATCCGGAACGGATACGACTGGAACTGGAAGGCGCGCTGCCCGCCGGCGAAGGCTTCGCGGGCGACGGCATAGATCTCCGACATCGACGCGTCGGTCATCGCGAAGCACCCGGCCGACGAACAGGTTCCGTGGACCATCAGGTAGTTGCCGGTGCTGCCGTTCGCCCGGTCGTAGGCGTTCGGGAATCCGGTGTCGAAGGACAGGTAATAGGACGAGTTCGGGTTCATCTGGCCGGGGGTGATCGTGTAGAACCCCTCGGGCGCCTGGCGGTCGCCCTGCTTGCGCTTGGGCCCGAGCTGGCCCGACCAGCGGCAGATCGGATAGGTTTTCAGGAGCGCGTAGCGGCCGTCGGTGCCGCGCTTCCACACCTCCATCTCCGCTTCCTTCTTGTAGGCGCGGATCAGGATCGGATCGCCCTGCTGCATGCCCTTGGTCTGCATCAGGGACAGGGTCTGCGGCGGGATCGGCGTCAGCGAGCGCGTCGAGGCGCCGTTGATCATCCCGTCCTGGCAGCCGCCGAGGGTCAGGGCGGCCGCGACGACGACGGGCGCGAGCAAACGGGACGCGCGATCGAGACTTGCAACGGCGAACCGGCGCACAGCCATGGGGGAACCTCGTCCTCGAACACACCGCGCGCGGGCCTTGGCGGCAACCGTCGTGCGTCACTCCCCCACTCTCTAGCTTTGGTAAACTTACCCCTCCGTTACCGCAAGGATCGGCGTCCCGCCGCCCTGCCCAGCACGGCCAACGTGGGGATCACGGGGATGGCGGCACCGGGCGCCGCGACTCCGCCGCGATCACGTCGACCAGGAAGGCGTCGTCGGCAGGCTCGGCGAGCCGCAAACCGATTGATGCGGAAGGGGTTTCCACCGCAAGCCAACGCAGGTCCGGCCGCGTCGCCTCGCCGGTGACGACGCGGCGTTCGCACGCCCCCGGCAGGTGTTGCAAAAACGTTAAATGGTTCCGTGAATCGGACTGTGCCAAAGCGTCGCAGATGGATTGTACTACATCCATCGGGGTGTGGAGGTGCGTCAGCAGCCAGAATCGGTTCTCGGCGGCGGGGTTCGCCAAAGCGATCCGCAGGCGCCGGACGCCGTCGGCAAGGAAGCGGTAGTCGGCGTCGTCGGCGGCCGGATCGTGGTGGTTGAACACGCATTCGAGGCCGTGGCGCTCGCGGTACAGCCTGTGGCGTCCGCGCCAGATGCCCTCGCCTTGCCGCTCGGCCAGGGGGATCGTCTCGAGCTGGGTCCGGTCGAGGAGGTCGGCGAAGTCGTCGGCGACGCAGTCGCGGACCATTCCCGGCATGGTGAAGATCCAGTCGAACGGCCCCGACCAGGTGCGCAGCCCGAGCGTCTTCAGCACATGCGCCATCTGGCAGTGGGCGCCGAGCGAGACGTGGTTGACGAGGCCGGGCTCGCGCTCGCTGGCGAGCAGGCCGCCGAGCCTTCGTCCAAGCCCGCGCAGGAAGCCGGTGCCGTAGGGGCCGCCGGGTTCCTGACCGCTCACAGGCGCCGGCCGATCTCGAGGAACTTGCGGGCGCGCCGGTCGCGGATTTCGTCGGCGCCGACCCCGTCGAACTCGGCGAGCGCGCCGGCCAGGGCGTCGCCTGCGGCCGCGATGGCGCCTGAGCGGTCGCGGTGGGCGCCCCCGGTCGCCTCGGGAACGATGGTGTCGATGATGCCGAGGCGCATCAGGTCCTGCGCGGTGATCTTCATCGCGGTGGCGGCGTCGGGCGCGCGGCCCTGGTCGCGCCACAGGATCGAGGCGGCGCCCTCCGGCGAGATCACGCCGTAGATCGCGTGCTCCATCATCAAGACGCGGTTGGCGGTGGCGAGCGCGATGGCGCCGCCCGAGCCGCCCTCCCCGATCACCAGGGCGACGTTGGGTACGCCGAGGCCGAGGCAGGCCTCCGTCGAGCGGGCGATGGCCTCGGCCTGCCCGCGCTCCTCCGCTTCGATCCCGGGGAAAGCGCCGGCGGTGTCGACGAAGGCGAGCACCGGCAGACCGAAGCGGTCGGCGAGCTCCATCAGGCGCACCGCCTTGCGGTAACCCTCGGGCCGCGCCATGCCGAAGTTGTGGCGCAGGCGCGTCTCGGTGGTCGCGCCCTTCTCTTGGCCGAGCACGCAGACCGGACGGCCGCGGAAGCGCCCCATGCCGCCGACGATCGCCGCGTCCTCGCCGAAACCGCGGTCGCCGGCCAGTGGCGTGAATTCCTCGATCAGCCGGGCGCAGTAATCGACGAAATGCGGGCGCTGCGGATGCCGGGCGACCTGCGTCTTCTGCCAGGGGGTGAGGTTGGCGTAGATCTCGGCCAGCGCCTGCGCCGCCTTCGCCTCCAGCCGCCCGACCTCCTCGCTGATCGCGACCGCGCCGTCGCGGGCGCCGACGGCGCGAAGCTCTTCGAGCTTCGCCTCCAGCTCGGCCACGGGCTTCTCGAAATCGAGGTAGGAGCGCATCGCCGCCATCGTCGTCACAGGACTCCCATCCGAAGGCCGGAGCGGCCGCGGGTGCAGGTGCCGGCGGCCCCGGCCGCGAACGGCGCGAGGTGTTGGCGAAGCGCGGACGGGTGTCAACCGGCGGTGCGGCGACGTCGGGGCGAGCGGAGGCGGCTCGGCCGAGGTCGGCGGGTGTCAGGCCGCCTGGGCCTCGACGCGGTTCCGGCCCGAGGCCTTGGCGCGGTAGAGCGCGAGGTCGGCCCGCTTCAGCATCTCGCCGGGGCCGACATCCTCGGGCCGCCGGTTCGCGACGCCGATCGAGACGGTGACGGCGACGCTGCGGGTGTCGCGGTGGACCTGAAACGGCGTGCCCTCGATCCGCTCGCGGATGCGCTCGGCGATGGCGTAGGCCTCGGAGAGCCCGGCGTCGGGGAGCAGGATGACCACCTCCTCGCCGCCGTAGCGGGCGACGATGTCGATGGTGCGGGTGTGCAGGCGCACGCGGTCGGCGAAGGTGCGCAGCACCTCGTCGCCGGCCTCGTGGCCGTATGTGTCGTTGATCGCCTTGAAGTGGTCGATGTCGAGGATCAGCCCGGCCACCGGGCGCTCGCGCAGCCGCGGATCGGCGAACAGGCCGGCGAGGTGGTTGTCGAGGTAGCGCCGGTTGTGCAGGCCGGTGAGCCCGTCGGTGACGGCCATCTCCATCGAGGCCTGCACGGCACTGCGCAGAACCTCGGAGAAGCGCTTGCGGCGGATCTGTGTGCGGACCCGCGCCACCAGCTCGTTCCGGTCGACCGGGCGCAGGAGGTAGTCGTGCACCCCGAAATCGAGGCCGCGCACGATCCGGGCGCGGTCATGCGCCTCGGCCACCATGATCAGCGGCACCTGCCGGGTGCGCTCCAGGCTGCGCAGCTGGCTGCACAGGCGCAGCCCGTCGAAGCCTTCGAGGTCGAGGCTGACGAGCACGAGGTCGAAGTTGCCCTCGGCCGCCACGTGGATCGCCGCCTGCGGGTCGGCCTCGACCGTGACCGTGTGGTACTGGCCGAGCGCCGCCGCCATCCGCTCGCCCGAGCCGCGCCGGTCCTCGACCAGTAGCAGGTTGGCGTTGAGGCCGGTCTCGGCGGTCGCGAGCGCCAGCGGGTCGCCCATGCCGAACTCGCGCGAGGCCAGCGCGCGGCTGCGTAGCTCGTCGGTGACGGCCTTGAGGCGAACGAGGCTGCGCACACGGCTGAACAGGGCGGTGTCGTCGATCGGTTTCGTCAGGAAGTCGTCGGCGCCGGCGTCGAGGCCCTTCAGGCGGTCCGAGGGCTGGTCGAGGGCCGTGACCATCACCACCGGCAGGTGCGCGGTGAGCGGGTTGTTCTTGAGGATGCGGCAGACCTCGAACCCGTCCATGCCGGGCATCATCACGTCGAGCAGGACGATGTCGCACAGACCCTTCTCGCAGATCGCGATCGCGTCCGGGCCGTTCATGGCCGCGACGGTGTCGAAATATTCCAGCGCGAGCTTCGTCTCCAGAAGCTTCACGTTCGGGAAGAGGTCGTCGACGATCAGGACGCGGGCCGACATCGTTCCTCGCACAAAATTTCAGCGGGCGATCGAAGGCGCCGGCGAGGGCTCGATCCGAACCCTACTTGTCGGCAAGATACGTGCGAACTGTTGCCAAAAACTTCGCGACGGAGATCGGCTTGGACAAATAGGCCTCGCAGCCCCCTTCGAGGATGCGCTCCTCGTCGCCCTTCATGGCGAAGGCGGTGATCGCGACGACCGGAATGTGCTTGAGGTCGTCGTCCTCCTTGAGCCATTTGGTCACTTCGAGACCCGAGACCTCTGGGAGCTGGATGTCCATCAGGATGAGGTCGGGATGGTGGGCGCGGGCGAGCTCGATCGCCTCGATGCCGTTGGCCGTCTTGAGGGTCGCATAGCCATGGGCCTCCAACAAGTCGTTGAAGAGCTTCATGTTCAGTTCGTTGTCCTCGACGATGAGCACCGTCTTCTTCATCACGCTTCGATCCCGGTGCCGCCGCGCGTCCTTTACGGGACGTTACCCGACTTCCCTCCTTTGTAAGCGCCAGATGTTGATGAATCGCAAATCACTTCAAGACGATGGGTCCGGGCGAGCCACCGGCGCGGACCACAACCTAGCCGTGGACGTGCTCGGCTGGATCGTCGCCGACGAGGACCGGCTGTTCCCGTTCCTGAACGCCACCGGTCTCTCGCCCGAGACCGTGCGGGCGTCGCTGTCCGACCCGGCCTTCCTGGCCGGCGTCCTCGACCACGTCATGGGCGACGAAGGTGTCCTGCTCGCTTGCGCCAAGGGGCTCGACGTCAAGCCCGAGCGGATCGCGGCGGCGTGGGGAAGGCTCTCCCCGCGCGGCTCCGACGAGTTCTGACAGGCGCCGCCGCGCCGCTCACGGGGCGCAGGGCTTGTCCGGCGCCTTGTCGAGGTCGAGGCGGGTCATGTCGCCCAGGATGGCGAAGTCGCCGTAATCGAGCTTGAGCGCGCCGCTGACCCCATTCTCGTAGAGGTCGAAGGTCAGGGTGTAGATCGGGGTGCGCTCGCCCTCCCCTTGGGTGAAGTAGCTCAAGGTCACCGGCCAGTGCGACACGGAGGCCATCGCGCCCTCGTGCAGGGGCTTGTCGCGGTCGGACGCGGCGGCGTTCGCCGGCCCCGTCGCGCGGCGGCCGATGATCGCGAGGGTGTCGTAGACTTTCTTGCCGTCGTCCGAGCCGTCGAAGACCTTGGCCGACATCGTGGTCTCGCCCGCCCGCGCGGCCTGGACGAGGCGGCGCATGTGCAGGCTCGGGAACAGCACCGGGCCGGCGGCCGAGACCTGCTCCTTCTTCGGCTCCTTGAGCCGGATCTTGAAGGCGTCGCCGTTCGCATCCGCCGTACCGTCCACGGCCGGGCTCGGTTGGCCGTTCAGCACCGTCACGGTGCGGAAGCGGAAGTCGCGGGCTTCGCCGCCCTCGAAGGTGGTGTTGCGCAGGTCCGAGGTGCGGCCGCCGCTCTCGCCCGATTCGAGCACGGTAACCTGCCGCGTCTGCATGGTGTAGCCGCGGCACACGTCGCCCTTGAAGTCGATGACGATGCGCCCGCGCGCGCTCTCGACCGACCGCGTGCCGCCGCTGGAGGCCAGCGACAGGTCGTAGACCGCCTTATGGTTGGCGAGGATCACCGGCTCGGGCTTTTGGGACTTCGGACTCTCGGGCGCCGGCTTGGTCGCGGCATCCGGGGTCGCCGGCGCCGCGTGCGCCGTTTCGCCGAAGCAGGCCGCGCCGGCGAGGAGCGCGGCGACGAGGGCGGTGGCGTGACGTGGCATCGTGGAAACTCCCGAGGCGGCGACCGCCGAGGTGAAAAGTCATGCGCAGGCGCAGGCTGCAGGTAGTGGGTGCCGGGCGCGGAGCAATGCCAGATCCGGAGCAATGCCGGGCCGGATCAGCGGTAGCCGGCCGCCTGGAGCTCGAACAGCTCGGCGTAGCGGCCGCGGCGGGCGAGGAGCGCGTCGTGCGTGCCGGCTTCGAGCACCTTGCCGTCCTCCAGCACGAGGATGCGGTCGGCCATCCGAACGGTGGAGAAGCGGTGCGAGATCAGCACCGCCGCCCGGCCCGCGCTGAGATCGCGGAAGCGGCGGAACACGTCGTACTCGGCGCGCGCGTCGAGCGCCGCCGTCGGCTCGTCGAGGATCAGGATCTCGGCGTCGCGCATGTAGGCGCGCGACAGGGCGATCTTCTGCCATTGGCCGCCGGAGAGGTCGACGCCGCCGTCGAAGCGCTTGCCGAGAGGCTGGTCGTAGCCGCCCGGCAACCGCGCGATCACCGCGTCGGCGAGGCCGCGCACCGCCGCCCGGCCGATGCGCTCGGAATCGTCCCGCGCCTCGATCCGCCCGACGGCGACGTTCTCGCCGGCGGTGAGGTCGAAGCGGACGAAGTCCTGGAAGATCGCGCCGATGCGGGCGCGCAGCGCGTCGAGGTCGTAGGCCGGCAGCGGCAGGCCGTCGAGCAGGATGCGCCCCTCGGTCGGGTCGTAGAGACGGGTCATCAGCTTGACGATGGTGGTCTTGCCGGCGCCATTCTCGCCGACGAGCGCCAGGGTCTCGCCGGCCGCCAGCGTGAAGCTGAGGTGCCGCACCGCCCAGGCCTCCGAACCGGGATAGCGGAAGCCGACATCCTCGAACGTCAGGCCCTGCCGGATCGGCGCCGGCATGGGCACGGGGCGGTCGGGCGAGTGGATCGATGGTTCGATCGCGAAAAACGAGAACAGGTCCTCCAGGTACTGCGACTGGCCCGCGATCTGGGTGAAGCCCAGCAGCAGGCCCTCGATCAGCCCGCGCAGGCGCTGGAAGGCGCCGGCGAGGAAGGCGAGGTCGCCGATGGAGAAGCCGCCCGCCACCGTGCGCCAGACGATGACGGCGTAGGCGGCGTAGTAGGCCAGCGTCCCGAGCGCGGCGAACGCGCCGCCCCAGCCGGCACGGCGGATCGCTAAGGCGCGGTTGTCGGCCACCACCTTGTCGGCCAAGCCGGCATAGAGGTCGGTGATGTAGCCGTTCAGGCCGAACAGCTTGACCTCCTTGGCCGATTCGACGCTGGCGCCGAGGTAGCGCAGGTAGTCGATCCGCCGCCGCTCCGGGGTTCGCATCCAGGCCAGGCGGTAGCCGGCGCGGGTGAAGTGCGCCTCGTTGAGGAAGGCGGGGATCAAGGCCGCCGCGATCAGCACGATCAGCCAGGGGGTGTAGACCGCGACGCCGGCCGCGAACGACAGCAGCGTCACCAGCGCCTGCCCCTGCCCGAACACCTGGCCAATCAGGCTGGTGCGACCGGTGACCTGCCGGCGCGCCCGCTCGAGCCGGTCCTGCTGCGCGCTGTCCTCGAACTGGGCGAGGTCGAGGGCCGCCGCATGGCGCATCAGCCGCAGCGAGGCGGCGTTGGAGTAGAGGTCGCCGAGCAAGCCGTCCACGAGCGTGCTCAGGCGGCCGATCAGGTCGGCGAGGATCGCCAGCGCGAGCTCGGCGGCCACGAGGGCGGCGAGCCGCGACAGGTGCGGGTCCGAGAGCCACGCGTCGAGGCTCATCGGGGTGGCGCGCGGCCGGGCGTGCTCCGCCACGATCGCGTCGAGGATCAGCTTGGCGAGCCATAGGGTCGCCACCGGGAGGCCGGCGCCGACGAGGCGCAGGGCGAGGCTTGCGGCGAACAGGCGCGGGCTCGCGGCGCGCACCTGCGCGAACAGGGCCGGCAGGTAGCGCACCGATCCGAAGCGTTCGGCGAGATGGCGCCGCGCCGCGGCGACGGGGGCGGCGAGGACGGTGTCGAGACGGGTGGTCGGCATTCCGGCCGGTATGGGCCGCCGCGGACCCGGCGTCGATGCCGGAGGCTGGATGCGCGTCGGCCCCGGCGGGACGTTCGATCCAGTTCCCGCCGTTGGCGTCGTCGGAAGGCGATGTCTCGATGTGATGTCTTGGCCCCGACACCTGTTGACGACGCCTCGATCGTCGATGCCGCGCTTTGCTCAAGCAGCGTGAAGTCCCTATCCTGGCAAGAGTTTGAAAAATCACAGGGATGGGAGAGGAGATGCTGAGCGGTTCGGCGATTCTGCGGATTTCGCTTCTGCTGGTCGTCGCGGGCTGCCTCGCCGCCCTGGTCCAGTACTTTTTGCCGCACGGCGCAGCCCCCGTGGACGAGCGGCCCGTCGCGACGCCGCCCGCGGCGACGGCCCCGCCGCCGC
>NZ_VRUT01000148.1:0-11842 GCF_008039465.1 Methylobacterium sp. WL120
GCCGCGGCCGTGCCGAGGGCCGCGGCCGGGATGGCGGCGACGCCGTCGCGTCCGAGGGGGCCGCGTCCGACTTCGACGCGTCGCAGGAGGCCGGCGTCGACCCGGTCGCCGAACTGCAGCCGGAGCAGCCGGTGAGCGCCGAGGCCGTCGAGGCGGCGATCGCCGCGGCGACGCCTCCCGCCGAGACCGCGATCGACCTGCCGGTGTCGAGCCCCGCCGAGACATCTTCCCCCGACGCCCCGGCGCCGTCGCCGGTTGCGACCGAGGCGGCCCCCGAGCCCATGGTCGAGCCGGCGTCCCCGGCGCCCGCTCCGGTGCGCGCGCCGGAGCCGGTGGCGGTGGTGCTCAGCGAGCCGTCCGATCCCGACCGGCCGAAGCGCGCCGGCTGGTGGTCGCGCACCAAGGCCGCGCTGACTGGCGAATGAACCGGCGCAAGGCCGGCTGAAACGAAGCCGGCCGACTGAGATGAGGCCCTGGGTTCCAACGAACCCAGGACCTCGCTTCGCCGGCGACGGCAATCAGGTCTCCGAGACATCGGGTGCGGCGCAAATGACGATCTCGGCATCACCGACGGATTGAAATCGCTCTGTTTGTGTACAAAAGTGTGCGGTATAAACTCCGTATTGACCTATTCCATTCCAGGTTGCAGTCCTGTCCCAAGGAATGCAATCGATGTTGAGCTTCTTCCGCAAAGCCAGGATTGAAACGCCGGCCCTCTCGGTTGTGGCTTCCGGCGGTCTCGACTGCACCGCCGAGGCGCCCGAGCAGGCCATCAAGCCCGTCTCCGTGCCGCCCGCCGACCCCGAAGCGCTGCGCCTGCCCGGCCGCCTGTCGGCCGCGGCTTCGTCGGCTGGAACCTCGATCGGCTGGCTCACCCACGATTCCGCACAGGTCGCCGACCAGGCCCGCCTGATCGCGGCCGCGAGCGAGGAACTCGCCGCCTCGACCAGCGAGATCGCCGCCCGGTCGCAGACCTCGGCCGAGACGGCCGAGCGGGCCCGCGAGGGCATCGCGATCTGCGCTGGCGACATGCGCCGGGCCGGCGAGCGGATGCAGGAGATCCAGGCCGGCACGTCGGAGATCGGCGGGCGCCTCGACGGATTCGCCGCGGCGGCGCGTCGGATCGAGGAGATGGCGAGCGCGATCGCCTCGATCTCGGCTCAGACCAACCTGCTCGCGCTCAATGCCACCATCGAGGCGGCGCGCGCCGGCGAAGCGGGACGTGGCTTCGCCGTGGTCGCCGGCGAGGTGAAGGCGCTGTCGGGCCAGACCGCCCGGGCGACCGACGAGATCCGCGCGCGGCTCTCCGCGCTTCAGACCGAGCTGTCGGCCATGCACGCGGCCGTCGGCCACAGCCGGGCCGCGGTGGCGGCCGGCTCCGAGGCGATGGACCGCGCCAACGCTCGCGTCGAGGCGGAGAGCGCCGCGGTCGCCGAGGCGGCTTCCGAGATGCGGGCCCTGGCCGAGGTGATGGAGCAGCAGATCGCCGCCACCGGCGAGATCGCCTCCAACGTCGGCCGCATCGCCGCCGGCACAGAGAAGTCGCGCGGTGAGATCAAGGACGCGATCGGCGAGCTCGAGGCGCTCGAAGCGATGAGCCGCACCCTCCTCGACCGCTTGGACGGCGACCCCCTGGCCGTGGCCCTCGCCCGGCTGCCGGCCGACTGCGCCGCCTGGAAGCGCCGGCTCGCTTCGGTGCTGGTCGGCGTCGTGCCCCATACCGGCATGATGGCGATCGTCGCCGACCCGATCCTGCCCGCAAACGTCCGCGCCGGAGTCATCGCCGCCGCCGCCCAGGCGGCAGCGCTTTGCGCCGGCGTGAAGGTTCAGGATTGGGACGCCGCGACCGTCGCGTTCCAGGCCTTCGACGCGGCGACCGCGACGACCCTCGCAGCTGCAGCCGCCGCCGACGCGGCCGTCCTGGCAGCCTGAACGTATCAGGCGCCGGGTCGGACGAGCCCGCGCGGCATCACGCCAGCCAAGTGCGCAGGCGCCGCACCGCTTCCCGGCATTTGGCCTCCGAGCCGGCGAAGGAGAACCGGACGTGGTGGTGGCCGGCCTCCCGGTCGAAGTCGAGACCGGGGGTGGCCGCCACGCCGGCCTCGTCGAGCATCCGCCGGCAGAAGGCGGAGGCGTCGTTGGTGAGGTTCGCCACGTCCGCGTAAAGGTAGAAGGCGCCGTCCACGGGATGCGTGCGCCCGAGGCCGATCCCGGGGAACGCATCGAGCAGGATCGCGCGGTTGCGGGCGTAGCCGTCGCGCACGGCGTCGAGCTCCTCGGTGGCGTCGAAGGCCGCCAGCGCGCCGACCTGCGAGAGGTAGGGCGCCGAGATGTAGAGGTGCTGCGCAAGCCGCTCGATCGGGCGCACGAGGGCGTCGGGCACCACCATCCAGCCGACCCGCCAGCCGGTCATGCAATGGTACTTCGAGAACGAGTTGATGACGATCGCATTCGAGTCGAACCGGAGCGCAGTCGTCGTCGGCACGCCGTAGCCGAGGCCGTGATAGATCTCGTCGGAAATGAAGGGCAGGCCGAGGGCCCGCGCCGCCACGCAGAGTTCGGCGAGCGCCGCCTCACCGATCACCGTGCCGGAGGGGTTGGCCGGGCTCATCACCAGCACGCCGGACAGGGCATGTGCCGCATGCGTCGCCTGAAGCAGCGCAGCGGTCGGGGCGTAGCGGTCGGCGGCGCTCAGGCGCATCGGCACCGGCACCAGGTCGAGGGCCGAGAGGATGTTGTGATAGGCCGGATAGCCCGGCTGCGGCACGCCGACCCGGGCGCCGGCGTCGAACAGGCTCAGGAAGGCCAGGATGAAGCCGGCGGACGAACCGGTGGTCACCACCACACGCTCCGGCGGCACCGCGACTCCGTGGCGCTCGCGGTAATCCTGCGCGATGCGCTCGCGCAGGGCCGGCAGCCCCAGGGCCTCGGTGTAGGGCACGCGGCCGCCTTCCAGCGCCCGCTGCGCGGCGGCGATCACCGCCCGAGGCGCCGGCGCCGAGGGCTGGCCGACCTCCATACGCACCACGTCCTCCCCGGCCCGCGCCTTTGTGGCGGCGGCGACCATCACGTCCATGGCGAGGAAGGGCGCGACGGCGGCGGCACGGCGGGAGATCGGGATCATCCAACGTTTATACGCGGGCCGCGGCGGCCGGTCAGCCCTCGAACGGCCCGCAGGACCTGTCGCCGCGGCGCTACGCCTTGAAGCGTTCGCGGAGCACGGCGTTGGCCCGCGCCTGCCAGCCCTGCCCGCTAGCGCGCATCGCCGCGATCACGTCGCCGTCGAGGCGCAACGTCACCTGCCGCTTCGGAGCCTCGGATTTCGGACGCCCACGCCCGCGGCGCGCGATGTCGTGGCCCGAGCCGGGAACTGCGCGCGCCATCATGGTGTCGGTAATCTTGGGAATCTCGTCATACTCGCTCGCCTGGATCACGTGGGCATCGAGCCGCGCAAGGTCCGTTTGCCCGATGCCGTCAGCGGAGGGCGGGACCATATTTCTTTTGCTCACGGTCATTGGCCTTCCTCATCGAAAAGACATGCTCGTCGTCGCCACGCAGGGTCCAGCCGACCACGACCATCCGGCCCGCGAGCGTCCCGATCGTGATGATGCGCGTCGCGCCATAATCCTGGCGATCGTCTTCGAAGCTGACGCAGGAGCCGGCGAGGACGGTCGCGGCAGCTGCGAAATCGAGGGCTCGCTCACGGAGCGTCCAATCTCGCTTCGCGGGATCGAAGGTGATCGCCATAATATTTGTAGCGCCATCAAATGCGGCCGGCGATGACGAAACGGCGCGCCGACGATTCGGGAGCATCGCCCGGATCGCCCAACATCCTCAATGCCCCACGAACCCCGCCGCCATGTTCACGGCGAGGGCCAGCACGCCGGTGTTGAACAGGTAGGCGTAGACCGTCTGCACCGTCGCGATGCGGCGCATGCGCTTGCTGGTGATGTTGGTGTCCGAGGTCGCCGCCGCCGCGCCGATGGTGACGGTGAAGTACAGGAAGTCCCAGAAGTCCGGGTCCTCGTCGCCGTGGAAGTCGAGGCCGCCGCGGCGTTCGCCCGGCGCGTCGTCGCCGTAGTAGACGTGGGCGTAGTGGACCGTGAAGACGAGCTGCACGAAGGACCAGGTGCACAGCACCGTCGCGCCGGCGAGCGTCAGGTCGAAGACCTTGCCCGCCCCGCTCGCCTTGCCGCCGAGCACCAGCACGCCGACCGCGGCGAAGCTCGCCGCGGCCGCGAGCAGGGTGAACACGGTGACCAGCGCCGCGCTGTCGTCGAGGCGCGAGGCCTGCAGGCGCAGGGCGTCGCGGGACTGCCCGGTCGATTGGCGGACGATCAGAACGGCGTAGGCCACGATCCCGGCGCACCAGCCCGCGAGCAGGCGCGTGACGAGGTCCGGCCCCGGGACCAGCAGCGCGCAGGCCGCCATGATGCCGAAGGCGGCGAGCAGGCGCGGGCGGAGCCGGAGGGCTCGGAGGGGATCGATCATCGACGGGACGCCTCGCGGAAGAAATGACGCATTGTGCAAGATGGAATGCGATCCGGGGATTTGACCCGCCGCCGTGAAAACGCCTAACCCGATCGATACCGGATCGACCATGCCCCGGTTCGGCCTGCCCGCCGCGCCCGCCCAGCGAGGACGTATGCTTCTCCCCCGTTTGCTCTCGGCCTCCTGCCTCGCGGCGATGCTGTCACTGCCCGTCGCCCTGCCCCTCGGCATCGCGGCCCCGGCGCTGGCGCAGACGGCGCCGGCCGCGCCCTTCACCGACGCGCAGCGCGCCGGCATCGAGGCGATCGTCAAGGATTACCTGATCAAGAACCCCGACGTGCTGCAGGAGGCGATCGCCGAGGGCGAGAAGCGCCAGGTCGAGACCCAGCGCCTCGCCCAGGCCGCGGCCCTCAAGGAATCGCAGAAGGCGCTGCTCGACAGCCCGCACGACGTGGTCGCCGGAAACCCGGCCGGCGACGTCACGATGATCGAGTTCTTCGACTACAATTGCGGCTATTGCCGCAAGGCTCTGGGCGACGTGCAGGCGCTGATCAAGGCCGACCCGAAGCTGCGGGTGGTGATCAAGGACTTCCCGGTGCTGGGCCCGGAATCGCAGGAGGCCAGCCAGATCGCGCTCGCCGCCAAGCAGCAGCTCAAGGGCGACAAGCTGTTCGAGTTCCACCAGAAGCTGCTCGAGTCCAAGGGCCGGGTGAACGGCGCCAAGGCCCTCGACGTCGCCAAGGCGATGGGCCTCGACATGGCCAAGCTGCAGAAGGATGCGCAGGGTCCCGAGGTGAAGGCCGCGCTCACCGAGAACCGGGGCTTGGGCGACAAGCTCGGCCTCTCGGGCACCCCGGCCTTCATCATCGGCGACGAGATCATCCCCGGCGCGGTCGGCGTCGAGCCGATCCGCAAGACCATCGCCGACGTCCGCCAGTGCGGCCACGCCTCCTGCTGACGCGCGACGGGGTGTCGCGAACGCGCGCCTTCGTCTAAGACCGGCGCCTTCGCGGGATCGGGGTCCGCGGCCGCGCCGGCGGAACGGCGCAGGCGCGGCCGCCACCCGCCATCCCAGGTTCAGTCCCCAGAAGACAGGCCCGATGTCCAAGCACGACCCCATCGATGCCGATCTCGTCCGCGAGCTCGCCAACCTCGTCACCGAGACCGGCTTGTCCGAGATCGAGGTCGAGAAAGGGGATCTCCGCATCCGCGTCGTCCGCCGGATCGAGCCGGTGAACGTCCAGGTCGCCGCGCCGGCGGCCATGGCGCTCCCGGCGGCACCCCAGCCGATTCCGGCGAGCCCCGGCCCCGGCGCCGCGCCGGAGCGTGGCAAGACCCATCCCGGCGCCGTGCCCTCGCCGATGGTCGGCACCGCGTATCTTCGCCCCTCGCCCGAGGCGAAGGCCTTCGTCGAGGTCGGCTCCAGGGTCGAGGTCGGCGACAAGCTGCTCCTGATCGAGGCGATGAAGACCTTCAACGAGATCGTCGCGCCCCGCGCCGGCACGGTGGCCGCGGTCTTCGTCGAGGACGGGCAGCCGGTCGAGTACGGCGAAGCCCTCCTCGTCATCGAGTAGCCGAGCGCGGAGGAGCCGAGGGCGTTCGTCAGCCCGCCATCCGCGCCGCCGTCGGCGAAGGCCCCGCTCTCGTCACGCGAACCGCGCACACTTCGCTGGAAAGCGCCCCTGCCATGTTCGACAAGATCCTGATCGCCAACCGCGGCGAGATCGCGCTTCGCATCCTCCGGGCGTCGAAGGAGCTCGGCATCAAGACCGTGGCGGTGCACTCGACCGCCGACGCCGACGCGATGCACGTGCGGCTGGCCGACGAGAGCGTCTGCATCGGCCCGCCCGCCGCCCGCGACAGCTACCTCAACATCCCCTCGATCATCGCGGCTTGCGAGATCACCGGTGCCGACGCGGTCCATCCCGGCTACGGCTTCCTCTCAGAGAATGCGCGCTTCGCCGAGGTGCTGGCCCATCACGAGATCGGCTTCATCGGCCCGAAGGCCGAGCACATCCGGATCATGGGCGACAAGATCGAAGCCAAGCGCACCGCGCTCAAGCTCGGCATTCCCTGCGTGCCCGGCTCCGACGGCGGCATCGAGGACCCGGTGGAGGCCAAGCGGGTCGCCGCCGAGATCGGCTACCCGGTGCTGGTCAAGGCGGCGGCCGGCGGCGGCGGGCGCGGCATGAAGGTGGCGCGCTCGGAAGGCGAGCTGGAGCAGGCGCTGGGCATGGCCCGCTCCGAGGCCAAGGCGGCCTTCGGCGACGACGCGGTCTACCTGGAGAAGTACCTCACCAAGCCGCGCCACATCGAGGTGCAGGTGCTCGGCGACGGCCGTGGCGGCGCGGTGCATCTGGCCGAGCGCGACTGCTCGCTGCAGCGTCGCCACCAGAAGGTCTGGGAGGAGGGCGGCTCGCCCGCGCTCAATGCCGAGATGCGGGGCGAGATCGGCGAGATCTGCGCCGACGCGATGCGCAAGCTCGGCTACCTCGGCGCCGGCACCGTCGAGTTCCTTTATGAAGACGGGCGGTTCTACTTCATCGAGATGAACACGCGCATCCAGGTCGAGCACCCGGTCACGGAGATGATCACCGGCATCGACCTCGTGATCGAGCAGATCCGGGTCGCGGCCGGCGGCGCCCTGTCGGTGACGCAGGACGACATCCGGGTCGAGGGCCACGCCATCGAGTGCCGGATCAACGCCGAGCACCCGGCGACCTTCCGGCCCTCGCCCGGCCTGATCACCTACTACCACCCGCCCGGCGGCCTCGGCGTCCGCGTCGACTCGGCCGCCTTCCAGGGCTACCGCGTGCCGCCGAACTACGACTCGCTGATCGGCAAGCTCATCGTCCACGGCCGCACCCGCAACGAGTGCCTGATGCGCCTGCGCCGGGCGCTGGACGAGTTCGTCATCGACGGCGTCGACACCACGCTGCCGCTATTCCGCACCCTCGTGCGCAACGCCGACGTCCAGAACGGCGCCTACGACATTCACTGGCTGGAGCACTTCCTGGAAGCCGGCGGCCTCGACGCCTGAGCAGGCGACGAAGCGAGACCGGAACCGAAGCGTCCACCATCCGTTGCTCGATCCCATCGCACGCAACCGGAACAAATTCTCATGCGCCTCGCAGCCCTCGCCGTGATCGGCGCCCTCGTCGCCGCCCCCGCCCTCGCCCAGGATGCCGGCAACGTCGGCCAGCCTTCGCGCGCGGTCCCGCAGGCGGGCCAGACCACCGGCGGCCCCCGCGACGTGGCGCCGGGTGCCGACGGCGCGGCGACCACCGGCAGCACCGTCACCCGCCCGGCCGGAGAGATGGGCATGGCGCCCGGCGCCGACTCGGCCAAGGGCGGCAACGTCGATCAGACCAACAAGATGACCCCGAACGCCGGCGGAACCGCGGGCGGCCCCGCCCGCTGACGCACCGGTTCGTTCGCGGATCGAGAGGCCGGTTCCCGTGAGGGCGCCGGCCTTTTCGTATCGAGACCCTCGTGCTCGTGCGAGCCGACCGGGATTTTCGAACGCGCTGGGGAATGCGAAGCGCCTTCTTGGCTTGCCCACAGAGCGATCCGCTTCATGCGCGTCTTGTTTTAGCTTTCACATCCTCACTGTCATCACCCCAGTTTGTTGTGCTGGTGTAGGCATCGCGCGAGTGAGCGTTGGCGGTGACGATGATGCGGCGTGCGACGGCGCGCAGGTCCAGCTTGGCCGGCTTGGTCTGATCGCACAGGGCTCGGTCGGCGGTCGTGAAGGCCGGGTCGTGGCGCGCCGCCATGAGGGCGCTCATGTACAGCGCCGCGCACGCAGAACCGGCTGCCGCCGATCATGGTCGCGCGGCGGAGCGTGGATGGATCGGCTGACATGCGGGGCCAAGCCCGCTAGGCTGACGATGCTCTTGCGGTCGCGCTGTCTGAGCTCGGCTAGGTCGTAGATCGGCACGGCCGCCACGCGCGCGCCGACGCCCGGGATCGAGCGCAGCAGGCGATGCGCGACCACGCACTCGGCATCGACCTGGATTGCGGGCGTCCAGCTCCGCCTCGATGGCCGCGTAGGCCCCAATCGAGGTCCGCGATGCAGGCGCGATGGCTTGCGATCACGGCCGGTTCGCGCGCCTGCTTCAGGCGGGTCTTTTCGACCCCGCGCATGGCCACCAGCTGCTGGCGCCGGGTGGACAGCGCTTGAGCGCACGGGCGGCGTCGGGCAGCGGGCGGATCGCATCGAGCATGGCCCGAACAAAGCGGGCGATCAGCCCGGCGTCCAGCACTTCAGCCATGGGACCGGTCCGGCATGCAGGCTCGCCGCCAGCCGGGCGGGGTCCAAGCCTGTTCGATCGAGGGCAATCGAGCAGGCGCGGCCGCGCCGGACTGCGATCATGCATCAGATCGGGGATCCACCGAGCTGCGCCTGCTCCGCTCCTCTACAGCAGCCACCTCAAGATACAGGGATCCAGGACCACTCACGGTACCCACTGAAGCGCAAGCTACGGTTCTGGATTCCAAGCTCTACTGCGCATTCCCGTAATAACAGCGTGGAGCGAAGCCGTGATCGCGCTCCTCCGCTGAAGGGGAGGGAAGAGCCATCCCATCCCCACATAGTTCAAACCGTCAGGTTTCGAACATTCGAATGTAACAAGATGTATCCAGATCGAGGACATCATACAGATTGACAAAGTCCACAGCTTGACCATAAGATGGTATCGAGATCTGTGGCGATGAATTCTAGGTGAATGCCGTTTTCAGAATTGATTAAACCGTCCGGCCCTAGCACCCGTAGCAACGGCGACGGACCCTGCGTCCGCGGAGAACCGGTGGCCTGAGGGCCGTTTCCGGTCGTCCGCGGGCGGTGGGGTCGCGAGGCGTCGCCCCGCTTTGCGAGGACGGCCGACGATGCAGGACATCCCCGACGAACGCGGTGCCGACAGGACGATCGTGCGCCCGCCCGAGGTCGTCGTGGTGCGGGCGTCCGAACGGCGGCCGCGCGGCGATGGCCGGCTCGACGCCGAGACCCGGCGGCGGATCGGGCGCAGCCTGCGGGTGCTCTACGCGGGCCTGCTCGCCCAGCCAATTCCCGAGCGGTTCGAGGCGCTCGTCGCGGAGTTGGCGGCCCGGTCGGAAAAGGAGTCGGCGCGATGATCCAGGCCTGTGCCCCCGTCGGAACGCCCGCCGGCGCCGATTCCGAGATGCGCGACCTCCTGCTCGGCGCGATTCCCGCGCTGCGCGCCTTCGCGTTCTCGTTGACCTACGATTTCGACCGCACCGACGACCTCGTGCAGGACACGCTGATGCGCGCCTGGACCAAGGCCGAGAGCTTCCGCCGCGGGACCAACCTGACCGCTTGGCTGTTCACGATCCTGCGCAACCTGTTCTATTCCGAGCAGCGCAAGCGCAAGCGCGAGGTCGAGGATGCCGACGGCAGCCATGCCGGGCGGCTGACGAGCCTGCCCGAGCAGGAGGTCCGCGTGGAGATGCGGGCGTTCCAGAGCGCGTTGAATCTGCTGCCCCTCGCCCAGCGGGAGGCGCTGGTGCTCGTGGGCGCCCAGAGCTTCACCTACGAGGAGGCCGCCGAGATCTGCGGCGTCGCGGTCGGCACGATCAAGAGCCGGGTCAGCCGCGCACGGGGACGGCTGATCGAAACCCTCGGCATGGACGGCGCCGGCGACGTCGGCGCCGACGCCCATACCCGCGCCGCGCTCCAGGCCGGCTGAAAGCATCGTCAGGGTTTCGCGCACCAGGTTGCCAAGTCGTTTCTGAGGTTTATTGTCCTGGGCTGGCTTTTCCGGCGTCATGTGACCGTGACGGCGTGAAATCGGAACGAAACCTTCACGGATCAGCAAGATTTCGCGTCGTAGGTACGCTCCCTAGGAGCTCAGGGATGCGATGGAAGCTCGGCGGTGGAGTCGCCGCAATTGCGATGCTCGGCGCGGTCACCGGGTCGGCGACCGATTCAGGGGTGGCGCAGCGCGCCGCCTGGCGCGCGACCTATGCCGCTCCGGCGACGATCCCGTTCCCCGACGAAAACCCCTACAGCCGGGCCAAGGCCGTTCTCGGCCGAAAACTGTTCTTCGACCCGATCCTCTCGGCCGACCGCGACCGCGCCTGCGTGACCTGCCACCTGCCCGACCTCGCCTGGGCGGACGGGCGCCGGCGCGCGCCGACCCGCGCCGATTCCGACACGGACCTGCGCACCCCGACCCTGCTCAACCTCGCCTGGCAGGAGGGCCGGCTCGGCTGGGACGGCAAGTTCCGCGATCTGGAAAGCGTCGCGTTCGTGCCGATCAGCGCCCCCGGCAACATGGGCTTGCCGGTCGAGGACGCCGTGGCCCGCCTCTCGGCGGATGCCGCCTACGTCGCCGCCTTCAAGGAGGCCTATGCCGACCCGGGCGTGACCAAGGCGCGGATCGAGGCGGCGCTCGCCACCTTCCAGCGCCTCATCGTGTCCGGCGCCAGCCCGTTCGACCGTTGGATCGCCGGCGACGAGGCGGCGATCCCGGTCGCGGCCAAGCGCGGCTTCGACCTGTTCAACGGCCGGGCGAACTGCGCCGCCTGCCACGGCGGCTGGGCCTTCACCGACGGCTCCTTTCACGACATCGGCACGGCCGTCGGCGCCGACCTCGGCCGCGGGCGCTTCGTCACGAACTCGCAGGCCCTGCGCTACGCCTTCAAGACCCCGGGCCTGCGCGAGGTCGCGGGCCGCGGCGCCTACATGCACGACGGGTCGATCGCGGCGCTGGAGGCGGTGATCGACCTCTACGACCGGGGCGGCATCGACCGGCCGAGCCGCTCGCCGGAGATCCGCCCGCTCAACCTGAGCGCGGACGAGAAGGCCGACCTGCTGGCTTTCCTGCGCACGCTGAACTCCGAGCCCGGGACCGGACCCGCCCTGGCGGATCTGACCGAGGCCGCACCGCGGCCGTAATACCAGACCTCGATGAGCCCGACTCATCGAGGTCTGGCCCCCGCGACTGCGGGGCGGCGGCAATCCGCCGGACCTCATGGGTTCCTACCCTTGAGACTCGGTATAAGTCTTTCTCGAACCGGGCGTTGACGCAGCGCGTCGTCCACGACGACGCTGAGCATCTTCAAGCGGGATGGATGACGGTTCGCACGACGCCCCGCGCTAAAGCATTTTCAAGCGAGGTGGATGCCGGCTCGCGTGAAGAAAATGCGACCACACAGCAGGTTAAAGCATTTTCTGTGATCCAGAGATCACGGAAAATGCTCTAGCAGGCTGCTGCAGAAGTCTGGTGTTACGCTCGGTTTGGATCGTTATCGGTGTTTGCCACGGATTGGCCGACGTCCGAGAGGCTGGATTCTGCCTCTTCGATGGGAGCCCGGGTTACGGGCCGCGTCT
>NZ_VRUT01000149.1:0-11552 GCF_008039465.1 Methylobacterium sp. WL120
GGCGATCGAGGCCTGCGCGCCGATCGGCGCCCCGTCCGGCGCGGCCGAGGCCCCCGGCGGCGGCGCGAGCGGCGCGGAGGTCACGGCGCCCGAGGGCATCGCCGGCGCGATGTTGTCGATGGCGGCCTGCTGTGCCGGCGCGCGGACGCGAGGTCCGTCGAAGCGCTGCGACGAGCAGGCGCCGAGACCCGCGGCCAGCGCGAGGAGGGCGATCGTCGAACGGTACTGGCGCGGCATCGGTCTCGGCTTCCCCGGCGCGCGTGCGGCGCCCCTTGCGGGTCCTTGCGTCGGGGGCAAATGCGATGGCCGCAAGGCGGGGGATCGGGGAACACCCACCGGAGTGCCAGGGGGCGGGGCTTTTCGGGGCGAGTGTGGCGGGGCGGCCTCAGTCGGCCGCCCGGGCGGATCAGACCGTGCGCTCGACCATCATCTTCTTGATCTCGGCGATGGCCTTGGCCGGGTTCAGGTTCTTCGGGCAGGTGTTGGCGCAGTTCATGATCGTGTGGCAGCGATAGAGCTTGAACGGGTCGTGCAGCGCGTCGAGGCGGTCGCCGGTGTTCTCGTCGCGGCTGTCGATCAGCCAGCGGTAGGCCTGCAGCAGCGCGGCGGGCCCCAAGAACTTCTCGCCGTTCCACCAGTAGCTTGGGCACGAGGTGGTGCAGCAGGCGCACAGGATGCACTCGTACAGCCCGTCGAGCTTGGCCCGGTCCTCCGGGGTCTGCGGCCATTCCTTCTCGGGCGCTAGGGTGTCGGTCTTGAGCCAGGGCTCGACCGAGGCGTGCTGGGCATAGAAGTTCGTCAGGTCCGGGACGAGGTCCTTCAGCACCGGCATGTGCGGCAGCGGGTAGATCTTCACCGCCGCGGTCTTCCTGCCCTTGGCGTGCTCCTGGCACTCGTCGATGCCCATGGTGCAGGCGAGCGCGTTCTGGCCTTCGATGTTCATGGCGCAGGAGCCGCAGATGCCCTCGCGGCAGGAGCGGCGGAACACCAGCGTCGAGTCGACCTTGTTCTTGATCCACAGGAGGGCGTCGAGCACCATCGGCCCACAATCGTCGCGATCGACCTGGTAGGTGTCGATCCGCGGGTTCTTCCCGTCGTCCGGGTTCCAGCGGTAGACGCGGAACTCCTTGAGGTTCTTGGCCCCCGTCGTCGCGGGCCAGGACTTGCCCTCGGTGATCTGGGAGTTCTTGGGGAGGGAGAATTCGGCCATGGCTGTCGTTGGCTTCCGCTAGAGTCGATCGAAGCAACGATCGGCAAGACGCATCGAGGACGCGGCCTCGCCGATCGGCTTTCCGAAGCGCAGCTTAGTAAACGCGCGCCTTCGGCTCGATGTACTGGATCTCGTTCGACATCGTGTAGGTGTGGACCGGGCGGTAGTCGATGTTCACCCGGTGGGCGCTCTCGTCCAGCCACGACAGGGTGTGCTTCATCCACTCCTTGTCGTTGCGGTCGGGGAAGTCCTCGCGGGCATGCGCGCCGCGCGATTCTTCGCGGTTGGCGGCCGATTCCATCGTGACGACCGCCTGGCCGATCAGGTTGTCGAACTCCAGGGTCTCCAGGAGGTCGGTGTTCCAGACGAGCGACCGGTCGGTGATGCGGATGTCGGCCGACGCGCTCCAGACCTTGTGGATCAGGCCCTTGCCCTCCTCCAGCACCTCGCCGGTGCGGAACACGGCGCAGTTGTTCTGCATCGTCTTCTGCATCTCGAGGCGCAGGTCCGCGGTCGGCGTGCCGCCGTCGGCGTAGCGGAAGCGGTCGAGGCGGGTGAGCGCCTTGTCGGCCGAGTCCTTGGCGAGGTCCATCGGCCGGCCGTTCGGCTCGACGATCTCGGCGCAGCGTTGGCCCGCCGCGCGGCCGAACACCACGAGGTCGATCAGCGAGTTCGAGCCGAGGCGGTTGGCGCCGTGCACCGAGACGCAGGCCGCCTCGCCGATCGCCATCAGGCCGGGCACCACGGTGTCGGGGTTGCCGTCGCGCAGCGTCAGCACCTCGCCGTGATAGTTCGTCGGGATGCCGCCCATGTTGTAGTGCACCGTCGGCAGCACCGGGATCGGCTCCTTGGTGACGTCGACGCCGGCGAAGATCTTGGCCGATTCCGAGATGCCGGGAAGGCGCTGGTGCAGGATCGCCGGGTCGAGGTGGTCGAGGTGCAGGAAGATGTGGTCGCCGCCCTTGCCGACGCCGCGACCGGCCCGGATCTCCATGGTCATCGAGCGCGAGACCACGTCGCGCGAGGCGAGGTCCTTCGCCGACGGCGCGTAGCGCTCCATGAAGCGCTCGCCCTCGGAGTTGGTGAGGTAGCCGCCCTCGCCGCGGGCGCCCTCCGTGATCAGGCAGCCGGCGCCGTAGATGCCGGTGGGGTGGAACTGCACGAACTCCATGTCCTGCAGCGGCAGGCCGGCGCGCAGCACCATGGCGTTGCCGTCGCCGGTGCAGGTGTGGGCGGACGTCGCCGAGAAGTACGAGCGGCCGTACCCGCCGGTGGCCAGGATCACCATCTGCGCGCGGAAGCGGTGGATCTCGCCGGTGGCCTGGTCCATGGCGACGACGCCGCGGCAGCGACCCTCGTCGTCCATGATCAGGTCGAGGGCGAAGTACTCGATGAAGAAGTTGGTCTGGTTCTTCACCGCCTGCCCGTAGAGGGTATGGAGCATCGCGTGCCCCGTGCGGTCGGCTGCCGCGCAGGTGCGCTGGGCGGTGCCCTTGCCGTAGTCGGTGGTCATGCCGCCGAAGGGCCGCTGGTAGATCTTGCCCTCCTCCGTGCGGGAGAACGGCACGCCCCAGTGCTCGAGCTCGTACACGGCCGCCGGGGCGTTGCGCACCAGGTACTCGATCGCGTCCTGGTCGCCGAGCCAGTCCGAGCCCTTCACGGTGTCGTACATGTGCCAGCGCCAGTCGTCCGGCCCCATGTTGCCGAGCGAGGCCGAGATGCCGCCCTGCGCCGCCACGGTGTGCGAGCGGGTCGGGAACACCTTGGTGATGCAGGCGGTGCGCAAGCCGGCCTGCGAGCAGCCGACGGTGGCGCGAAGCCCTGCGCCGCCCGCGCCGACGACGACGACGTCGAAGGTGTGGTCGGTGATGGAATAGGCGGGTCCCTGCCCGTTCTGTCCGTTGGCGGCCATGGAAGGCTCCTTCAAGCTCGCGGGAAGCAGGTCAGACGAGGCGGCCGAGCCCCACGCGCAGGATGGCGTAGAGGCAGGCCACGGCCACGACGACCGCGTAGAAGTTGTTGGCGAACACCGCGGCGATCTTCAGCCCCGGGCTGTGGATGTAATCCTCGATGATCACCTGCATCCCCAGACGCATGTGGATCGCGACCGAGGTCACGGCCAGGATCAGGACGATCGCGACGAAGGGGTGCGACACCAGGGCCACCGCCTCCGGATACGGTCGGCCGGCCATCAGGGCGATGATCACCACGAAGGCGAGCATCAGCGGCGCGTTGGCGGCGGCGGTCAGGCGCTGCATCCACCAATGCCCGACGCCGTGGTGGGCGACGCCGAGGCCGCGGACGCGGGCGCGGGGGGTGCGGATCGAGACCTGCGGGTTCTGAAGGATCTTGGCCTTGGCCATGGCGGGAACTCCTCAGCGCGCCAGAAGGGCGACGGCCCAGACGACGACCGTCAGCGTCGTCGAACCGATCAGGGTGGCGCGGGCCAGCGCCATGCGCTTGTCGCGGTCGAAGCCGTAGCCGGCGTCCCACACGAAGTGGCGCAGACCGCCCAGCATGTGGTGCAGCAGGATCCAGGTGTAGGCGAACAGCACGATCCGCCCGATCCAGGACCCGAAGGACCACGCCACCCAGGCGTAGGCCGCCGGGCCGGAGGCGAGCGCCACGAGCCAGATCGCGACGAGCGCGGTGCCGCCGTAGAGGGCGGTGCCGGTGACGCGGTGGAACACCGACATCGCCATCGTCCAGGTCCAGCGGTAGATCTGGAGGTGCGGCGAGAGCGGCTGGGCCACGGTGGGGCGTGCGGTGGGTGCCATCGTGCGGGGGGCCTCGTGTCGTTCTCGGAATGGGCTTCGAATTGGACCGTCTCTAATCTGTAGCGCTAGAGGTCCAGGCGTTTCGCCGCAATGCGGCATGGCGGGGCGGTGTTGACGATTCCGCCGGGATATCGCCTTCCCATTGCTGTCCTGGGGGCTCTGCTTTCGCGATAGGCCGCCTCGTCATGGCAGCCGTCCGATCAGTCGCCACCACAGGTAGTCGAGGGGTGCGGCGACCAGCAGCCCGGCGATGCCGTAGGCGAAGGTCGCCCGCGTCGCGTCCGCGAGGGACACCCCGCCCAGCTCGCGCGCGAACACGATGGGCGGCGCCTGGTAGGGGAAGAACAGGGTCGCGTAGCCGACCACCTGCACCATCACCACGTCGAGCAACGGCCAACCGCTGGCCTTCGCCATCTCGCCGGCCAGCGCCGTGTAGAGCGCGGGCGCGCCGTTGGCGGTGACGACCAGGGCCAGCGCCGTCGCGATGCCGACGAGCACGGCGAAATTCTGGACCGGGGCGCCGGGGCTGAGGGGCGCGACCGCCAGCAAGGCGTGGCCGAGGCGCTCGCCCAGGCCGGTCTCGTTGACCAGCGCGACGAGGCCGAGGAGGGCGGCGATGTAGAAGCAGGTGCGCAGGGAGACTTGCGCGAAGGCCTCCGCCGGCAGCACGCCGACCCGCGGCATCAGGCAGATCACCGCGGCCGAGAGCCCAACCCAGGCCGGGGCGATCCCGTGAAGCCCGTCGGTGGTCCACAGGACCAGGGTGCCGACGAGGATCGCCGCGAGGCGGCGCTCGGCGGGCGAGGCCGGCGGCAACGCCGGCAGGGCCGCGGCCTCGGCCTCGAGCCGGTCGGGGAACAGTTTTACGAGCAGCAGGACGAGCAGCGCGCCCTTGACCAGCGCGAGCACCGGCGCGTGCAGCCAGAGATAGGGCAGGTAGGTGAGGTGCAGCCCCTGGAGCCGCTCGGCGGCGCCGGCCATCACGAGGTTCGGGACGTTGGCCGGCAGGATCGCCGCCGACAGGATCGGGGTCGCGAGCCCGATCGCCATCACCGCGCCGACCCGGCCCTTGCGACCGGGCGCCAGCCCGAACGCGTCGCAGAGCGACAGCGTCACCGGGATCATCAGGGCGATGCGCCCGAGGTTCGACGGCATCACGAAGGCGAGAAGGAAGCTGAACCCCACGAGCCCGGCGATGAAGCGCGCATAGGAGCCCGAGAGCCGGCCGCTCAGGCCCTGCGCCAGGCGCGCGCCGAGGCCGGTCCGGGTCATCGCGAGGCCGACCACCATCCCCGACATCACCAGCCAGAAGGCCGACGACGCGAAGCCCGAGAACACCGTCGCCGCCGCGCCGAGCTTGAGCAGCATCGCGAGCGCGAAGAACAGGAGCGCGGTGACGATCTCGGGCAGCAGCGCCGTCGCCCACAGCCCCATGCAGAGCACGAGCAGGCCGGCGGTCGCCAGGATCGTCGTCTCGCCTCCCATGTTGCTTTGCTCCGCCGCGTTCGGTTCCAGGCTCGTTTAGGGGCCGGATTGGAACGGTTCGCAATACGGCATCCTTTGACGGTGCCTTCGCGAACGGCGAAGGATGTGGACCGCGGTCGCCCGTCGCGCAGGCTCGGCCCAGGGATTCGCACAGGGCGGCTTCGCGCCCGGCGAACAAGGAGGCGTCCTGCGATGATGCGCTTCGACCTGCCCGACCTCACCCTCTTCCGTCACGTGGTCGAGGCCGGCTCGATCACCCACGGGGCTGCGCGGGCGAACCTCGCGCTCGCCGCCGCCTCGACGCGCATCCGGGCGATGGAGACCTCGCTCGGCGCAGCCCTCCTCACCCGCAGCCGCCTCGGCGTGGTCCCGACCCCGGCCGGGCGGACGCTGCTGGCCCATGCCCGCGGGCTGATCGCCGGCATCGAGCGGATGCAGGGCGAGCTCTCGGCCTATTCCGGCGGCACCGTCGGGCAGATCCGGGTCCTGGCCAACACCAACGCGCTCACCGAATTCCTGCCCGATGCGCTCGCCGCCTACCTGACAAGGAACCCCGGCGTCAGCGTCGAGATCGACGAGCACACCTCGGACGAGATCGTCGGCCTCGTCGCCGACGGGCAGGCCGACCTCGGCATCCTGTCGGGCACGGTCGACACCGGCACCCTGCAGACGTTTCCGTTCCGGAAGGACCGGTTCGTGCTCGTGGCGGCCCGCGGCCACGCCCTGGCCGAGCGCGAGACCGTCTCCTTCGGCGAGGTCCTGGCGCACGACCTCGTCGGCCTCGACCGGGCGAGCGCGCTCACGCGCTTCCTCGCCGACAAGGCGGCCCGCGTCGGGCGCCCGATGCGCCTGCGGGTGCAGCTGCGGGGCTTCGACGCCGTCTGCCGCCTCGTCGAAGCCCGCGTCGGGGTCGGCATCGTGCCCGAGAGCATGGCCCGGCGGGTGGCGCGCGGCCTCGACATCGCCGTCGTGCCGCTGGTCGAGCCCTGGGCGACCCGCGCCTTGACCCTGTGCCTCCGCAGCTTCGAGGGACTTCCGGCCTTCGCGCAGGACTTCGTCAGGCACTTGCGCGATGGTGGTGAGAACCGAGCGTAGGTCACAAGCTCTCATTGTTCGAGATAATGAATACATTCTACCTAGGGTAGAATGTTTCCGAATTTTTCAAACCGTGCACGTTTCGTTGATCGCGGAGGACTACGCAAAGACCTTTTTTCGGGATGGAGTCTGCCATCTCTACCGTGCGGGCGTCGCGAAGACGCTGGCTGCCGGACGGATGTCTTCGATGATGCCTGCTCAAACAGACTGCTTCGACGTCGTGGTGATCGGCGCCGGCCTGGCCGGAACCTGCCTCGCCGGCCGCCTCGCCAGCCAGGGCCGCAGCGTGGCGCTGATCGACGCCCACGCCGTCCACCCGCACGATTTCCGTGCGGAGAAGTACGGCTCGGCGCAGATGACGCTGTTCGAGGCGCTCGGCTTCGGCGATGCCACCCGCGGCTGCACGACCCGGACCGATTCCGTCCGGGTCGTCCGCTTCGGCCGCCTCGCCCACTGGGAGCGGACCACCGAATACGGCGCCGCCTATCCCGACCTGATCAACGCCCTGCGCGCCGCCCTGCCCGCCGGGCTGCTCACCGTCGGCCGGGTCGCCGACCTCGACCTCGGCCCGGACCGGCAGGTTGTCACGCTCGCCGACGGGCGCCGGTTCGAAGGCCGGCTCGTCGTGCTGGCCACCGGCCTCGGCGACGTGCTGCGCCGCAAGGCCGGGATCTCACGGCGCGTGATCGGCGAGCGACACTCCCTGGCCGCGGGCTTCGACATGGCCGCGCCGCGTTCCGCCTTCCCGTTCCCGGCGATGACCTACTTCTCCGAGCGCTTCGGCGGCGGCGACGCCTACCTCACGCTGTTCCCCCTCGGCGAGACCATGCGGGCGAACCTGTTCTGCTACCACCAGCCGAACGACCCCTGGACGAAGGCGCTCCGCGCCGACCCGGAGGGCGCCCTGCGCACGCTGATGCCGGGGCTCGCCGCCCATTGCCCGGACCTCGCGATCGCGGGCGCGGTCGAGGTTCGCCCGATCGACCTGATGCGGGCCGAAGGCCACGTGCGCGACGGGCTCGTCCTCGTCGGCGACGCGTTCCAGACCGCCTGCCCGATTCCCGGCACCGGGATCGGCAAGGTGCTGACCGACGTGCGCCAGCTCGCCGAGGCGCACCTGCCGGGCTGGCTCGCGACGCCGGGGATGGGCGCCGACAAGGTCGCCGCGTTCTATGCCGACCCGGTCAAGGTCGCCTGCGACGCCGCGAGCCTGGAATCCAGCCTCTACGCCCGCGCGCTGGCCACCGAGACGACCCTGCCCTGGGCGGCCCGCCGGGTGCGCAACCGCGTCGCGCGCCACGCGATCCGCTACGCGACCGACGCCTCGCGCGGGGCGATGCGCGCAGCCTCGGTGGTCGTGGCCCACTTGGCGGTGTGAAGCGGGCTTGGCCGTGTGACGCGAACTCGGCCGTGTAATGCTAAGTCTCATGGGTCAGGACCCATGACGTCCGGCGGATTGCCGCCGCCCCGCAGTCGCGGGGGCCAGACCTCGATGAGTCGGGCTCATCGAGGTCTGGTATAACGCGGACTCGGCCGTCCGACGCGCGCCGCGCGGTTGCCCCGTCCCACCGTTGGCGTAGCCTCGGTGGCGCGACGGAGGGGACGGCGATGGCGATCACCAATGTGGAGTCTCTGGGCAGCCGCCGCGGGGCGATGGTGCTGCTCGAGGTGCTGCGCTCCGAGGGCGTGCGCTACATCTTCGGCAATCCCGGCACCACCGAGCTGCCGCTGATCGATGCGCTCACCGACACCCCCGACATCGCCTACGTGCTGGCGTTGCAGGAGGCGAGCGCGGTGGCGATGGCCGACGGCTACGCGCACGCCGCGCGCCGGCCCGCCTTCCTCAACCTCCACACCGCCGGCGGCCTCGGCCACGGCTTCGGCAACCTGATCAACGCCCACGTCTCCGGCACGCCGCTGGTGGTGACGGCCGGCCAGCAGGATTCGCGGCACGCGATCACCGACCCGCTGCTGTTCGGCGACCTCGTCAGCCTCGCCACCCCCGCCGTGAAGTGGGCGCGCGAGGTGACGAACGCCGACCAGCTGCCGACCCTGCTGCGGCGCGCCTTCCACGATTGCTCGGCCGCCCCCTCCGGCCCGGTTTTCCTGTCGCTGCCGATGGACGTGATGGAGGCGATGACCCAGGCGCCCGCCGGCGGCGTCTCGACCATCGACCGCTGCGCCGTGGCGGGCTCGCTGGACCGGCTGGCCGACCATCTCGCCGCGGTGGCGCCGGGGCGCCTCGCCCTCATCGCCGGGGACGAGATCGACGCCAGCGACGCGTCCAGCCAGGCCGTGGCGCTCGCCGACCTCCTCGGCGCGCCGGTCTACGGCTCGTCCTGGCCGGCCCACATCCCCTTCCCCACCGCCCACCCGCTCTGGGCCGGGAGCCTGCCGACCAAGGCGACCGAGATCGCGAAGATCCTCGGCGCCTACGACGCTGTGTTCGCCCTCGGCGGCAAGTCGCTGATCACCGTGCTCTACACCGAGGGCTCGGCGGTGCCGGCCGGCACGCAGGTGTTCCAGCTCTCGGCGGACGTGCGCGACCTCGGGCGCACCTACGAGACCACGCTGTCGATGGTCGGCGACGTCCGCGCCTCCCTCGACGCGCTGCTGCCGCTTCTGAAGCCGCGCCTCGCTGGCCGCGCCGACGCCTACGCCGCCCTGCGGGTCGCGGCCGCCCGGAACTACGCCGTCCGACGCGAAAGACTGATGGAAGCGGCCGACGCCGCCTTCGCCGACCCGGTGATCGCGCCGCTGGTGGCGGCCCGCGAAATCGCCCGCGCGGTGGGGGCCGACACCGCCATCGTCGATGAGGCGCCGGCGACGATGGCGCACCTGCGCACCTTCCTGCACAGCGAGCGGACGCACCAATACGCCTCGATGCGCGGCGGCGTGCTCGGCTGGGGCATGCCGGCCTCGGTCGGCACCTCGCTCGGCCTCGACCGCGCGCCGGTGGTCTGCGTCGTCGGCGACGGGGCGGCGATGTACTCGCCCCAGGCCCTGTGGACCGCCGCGCACGAGAATTTGCCGGTGACGTTCGTCGTCATCAACAATGCCGAGTACAACATCCTGAAGAACTACATGAAGTCGCAGACGCACTACGCCTCGGCACGCGCCAACCGCTTCATCGCCATGGACCTCACCGACCCGCGGATCGACTTCCCGGCGCTCGCCGCCTCGATGGGGGTGCCCGCGCGGCGCGTGACCCGGGCGGACGACATCGCGGCGGCGATCGAGGCCGGGATCGCCTCGGGCGGGCCGAACCTCGTCGAGGTCGTGGTGCGGGCGACCTGAAGCGTCTCACGGGACCAGCAGGATCGCCCCCGTCGTCGCCCGCGCCTCCGCCGCGCGATGCGCCTCGGCGACGTCCGCCAAGGGGAACCGCGCCCCGATGCGCGCGACGATCGCCCCGGAGGCGATGGCGGCAAAAACTTCGGCGGCGTTGGCCCGCAGGGTCGTGGCGTCGGCGTTGTGCGGGAAGAC
The DNA here is from genome assembly GCF_008039465.1 of Methylobacterium sp. WL120. NCBI lineage: Bacteria > Pseudomonadati > Pseudomonadota > Alphaproteobacteria > Hyphomicrobiales > Methylobacteriaceae > Methylobacterium > Methylobacterium sp. WL120. Next base: position 10,054 of record NZ_VRUT01000149.1, read on the forward strand.
CGAGGGGCGGGTGAGGAACAGGCAGCCCTTCTTGTTCAGGAGCTCCGGCTCGATCGCCGGCGCCGGGCCGGAGGCGGCGCCGTAGAGCACCACGAGGCCGAAGGGCGCGGCGAGGTCGAGGGAGTGCAGGAAGGTGTCGCGGCCGACCGAATCGTAGACGACCCGCGCCTTGCGCCCGCCGGTGGCGGCGAGCAAAGCCTCGGGCCAGCCCGCTTGCGAATAGTCGATCGCCACGTCGCAGCCGGCTTCGCGCGCCACCGCGCACTTCTCCGCCGAGCCGGCGGTGCCGACGACGACGGCGCCGAGCGCCTTCGCCCAGCGGCACAGGATCTGCCCGACGCCGCCGGCGGCTGCGTGGACCAGCACCATCTCGCCCGGCTGCACCGCGTGGGTGCGCCGGAGCAGGTACTGCGCGGTCATCCCCTTGAACAGCAGGGCGGCGGCGTCCTCGTCCGAGACGGCGTCGGGGATGGCCACCAGCTTGTCGGCCGGCACGATCCGCCGGTCGGCGTAGGCGCCGAGGCCGGCGTTCATGGTCGCGACCCGGTCGCCGACCCGGAAGCCCGCGACGCCCTCGCCCAGCGCCTCGATCCGCCCGGCGGCCTCGTGGCCGAGCCCGGTCGGCAGCGGCAGCGGGTAGGCGCCCTTGCGCTGGTAGACGTCGATGAAGTTGAAGCCGATCGCGGTCTGGCGCAGCAGCACGCTGCCCGGCCCCGGCGGCGGCAGCTGGACCGGCTCGAGCCGCATCGCCTCGGGGCCGCCGAAGTCGCGGAGGATGACGGCGTTCGCGTCGGTCATGGCGTTTCTCCGAACTTCGGCCGCGTTCATGGGCGCCGTCTTCGCGTAGACCTAGCCCCGCGCCCGGCCTCTGCCTAGAAGGCGCTCGATGCAACCGGAAAGGGAGAGTGCGATGGCCGTCGCCGACGTCGCCGCGGATTCGCTCGCCGCCCTCGACACCCCCTGCCTGCTCCTCGACGAGGCGCGCCTGACCGCCAACGTCGCGCGGATGCGCGAGCGGCTTTCCGGCCTCGGCGTCGCGTTCCGGCCTCACCTCAAGACCGCGAAGTCGCTCGCCGTCGCGCGGCGCGCGATGACCGGCCCGCACGGTCCGGCCATGGTCTCGACGCTCCGCGAGGCCGCCTACTTCGCCGAGGGCGGCGTCACCGACCTGACCTACGGCGTCGGCATCGCGCCGCAGAAGCTCGACCGGGTCGGCGGCATCCGCCGGCAATTCGGGGCCGACCTCGCGATCATCCTCGACAGCGTCGCGCAGGCCGAGGCCGTCGCGGCCTGGGTGGCGGCCAACCGCGATCCCTCCTGCGCCCCCTCCTGCGCCTCCCTGCCCTGCCTCATCGAGGTCGACGCCGACGGGCACCGCTCCGGCGTCGCCCCGGACGACGCCGGCACGCTCGTCGCCATCGGCCGCATCCTCGTCGACGGCGGCGCCGAGCTGCGCGGGGTGCTGCTGCATGCCGGCGACAGCTACGGCCTCGACGACC
>NZ_VRUT01000014.1:0-51011 GCF_008039465.1 Methylobacterium sp. WL120
CCCCCGCACCGGCTGCGCCCGCCGCACAGCCCCCCGGCTCCGAGGCGCGCGGCGTGCCCGAGGTGATCGACACGGGCACGCTCTCGTTCCGCGGCCGCACCGTGCGACTCACGGGCGTCGACGGCCAGGGCGGCCACCTCGCCCGCCAGCTCGCCCGATACCTGCGCCGCCGCGAGGTGGTGTGCACGCCCGATGCCGGCGGAACCCAAGGCACCCGCTGCCGCATCGACGGCGACGACCTCGCCGCCCTGATCCTCTCGGCCGGCGGCGCCCGCGCCACCGAGGACGCCCCGCCGGACCTGCTGGCGGCGGAAGAGCAGGCCCGCTCGGAACGCACCGGGATGTGGGGCGGGCGGCGGTGACGGACGCGTGCCGGGACAGACGGCCTTCGCCCTATCGATCCCCGAGCCGTCCGGCCTGACGCGAACGCCGTCCGGCTGCTAGCGTCCGATCCGACGCGAACAGAACGTCGATGGGAGGTCACGATGCGGAAACCCGTCCTGGGCGGCGTATGCGCGCTGCTGTGCTTCGGCTCGCTGGCCCTGGCCGAGCCCGCCCCCGACCCCCCGGCGACCTTCAAGCCGGCGCAGCGCGAGGGCTACTTCTTCGTCGGGGGCACCTACGAGACGGCCGGCGGCAAGGCGGCTGCGGTCGGGCAGATGTTCGTCCAGTATCACGCGCCGTTGCAGGTGACGCAGCCCTACCCCGTGGTGATGGTGCACGGCACGGCGCAGACCGGCGTCAACTTCCTCGGCACGCCCGACGGCCGTCCCGGCTGGGTCGACCGCTTCGTCGAGAAGGGTTTTGCGGTCTACGTGGTCGATCAGGTCGGGCGCGGCCGATCCGGGGACAACCCCGAGGCCTACGGCCCCTATGCGCGCCTCGCGCCGAACGACCTCGAGACGATCTTCACGGGCCAGGAAAACTTCGGCCTGTTCCCGCAAGCCAAGCTCCACACCCGTTGGCCGGGCGGAGCCGGCGTGAAGGGCAACGCGGCGTTCGACCAGTTCTATTTCTCGCAGGTCCCGTTCATCGCCAGCGCCCTGCGCAGCGAGGAGCTCGTCGACCCGGCGCTGATCGCGCTTTTGGAAAAAATCGGTCCCTCCGTCCTGCTGACGCACTCGCAGGCCGGCGTGTTCGGCTGGGCGGTGTCCGACCGGCGGCCCGACCTCGTGAAGGCGCACGTCGCCGTCGAGCCGAACGGGCCGACCTTCTACGACATCCGCTTCAAGGGCGGCGCCGACTGGTACGAGAAGGTCGGCGAGGCCCGCGCGCGGCCCTACGGGATCACCCGCGTGCCGCTGACCTTCGATCCGCCGGTCTCGTCTCCGACGGACTTGGTGGTGGCGCAGTCCGAGGCGCCGCTCCGCCCCGGCCAGATCCGCTGCTGGCTCCAGGCCGAGCCGGCACGCAAGCTGCCGAACCTCGCGCGCGTGCCCGCCGTGATCGTCACGGCCGAGGCGTCGTTCCGCGCGACGATGGACGATTGCACGGGCGCCTTCCTCGAACAGGCCGGCGCCAAGCCCGACCGGCTGGCGCTGGCCGAGCACGGCATCCACGGCAACGGCCACATGATGATGCTGGAGACCAACAACGGCGAGGTCGCCGACGCGATCATCGGCTGGATTGCCGGCACGCTGAAATAGCGAGGACGCTCTACCGGAACGGCGGCTCGTCGAAGCTCCTGAGTTTGCGCGAGTGCAGGCCGTGGCGGTCGCCGCGCAGGATGTCGAGGGCGGCGAGCCCGATCAGCAGGTGTTCGGCCACCGCGCGCTCGTAGAACGCGTTGGCCGCGCCCGGCAGCTTGATCTCGCCGTGCAGCGGCTTGTCGGAGACGCAGAGCAGGGTGCCGTAGGGGACGCGGAGCCGGTAGCCCTGCGCGGCGATCGTCCCGCTTTCCATGTCGACGCCGATGGCGCGGCTGAGGTTGATCCGGCGGCGCTCCTGGCTGAAGCGCAGCTCCCAATTGCGGTCGTCGTAGGTGACGACGGTGCCGGTGCGCAGGCGGCGCTTGAGCGCGTCGGCCTTCTCGCCCGTCACCTGCGCGGCCGCGGCCTGCAGCGCGAGCTGCACCTCGGCGAGCGCCGGCACCGGCACGTCCGGCGGCACCAGCTCGTCGAGGATGCGGTCGCGGCGCATGTAGCCGTGGGCGAGCACGTAGTCGCCGATGGTCTGCGACTGCCGCAGGCCGCCGCAATGTCCGACCATCAGCCAGCAATGCGGACGCAGCACCGCGAGGTGGTCGGTGATCGTCTTCGCGTTCGACGGGCCGACGCCGATGTTGACGAGCGTGGTGCCCTGCGCGGTGCCGTCGGCACCTTCCGCGACGAGGTGGTAGGCCGGCATCTGGAAGCGATGCCAGGGCGAGGCCGCCATCAGCGCCGCCGGATCGGCCGACGCCGCCTCGCCGCGCGTCACGGTGATGCCGCCCGGCATGACCAGCTTGGTGAAGCCCTCCGCGCCCGAGGCCAGGCGCTCCAGTCCGTGGCGGACGAACTGGTCGACGTAGCGGTGGTAGTTGGTGAGCAGGATCCAGGGCTGCACCTCGCGCCAGTCGCAGCCGGTGTAGTGCACGAGGCGGCGCAGCGAGTAATCCACTCGCACGGCGTCGAACAGGGCGAGCGGGCGCGGCTCGTCGGCCATTGGCTGCCACAGGCCGTCGGCGATCTCGTCGCCGACGAGCGACAGCAGCGGCACCGGGAACCAGGTCGCGAGCTCGGCCGGGCTCACCCGCCCGGCGCCGAGGTCGGTGCCCGGCTCGAGCACATAGGAATACGGGATCTCCTGTGCGCTCAGGCCGACCTCGAGCCCGACGCCGTAATCGGCCACCAGCGGCTCGAGCTGCGCCGTCAGGTAGGCGCGAAAGTCCGCGGGGCTGGTCACGGTGGTGCTGTAGGTGCCGGGCGCCTGCATCTTGGCGGTGGCGCGGCTGATCCGCGGCACCGGGCCGGCGGGGCGGTAGGTGACGCGCAGCTCGGGGTAGCGGAACTGCAGCCGCTCGGCGGCGTCCGGCGGCGGGCCGCCGTCGAGGGTCCGGGTCAGCGCCGTGCGCAGGGCCTGGGTCGCGCCGGCATGCAGCTCGACGAGCCGGTCCACGGCGGTCGCGACGTCGGCCACCGCCTCCATCGGGCGCAGTTCGTTCTCGATCACGCGCGATCCCCTTGCTGCTTCGTCCCGGCTCTACACCCCCCTGCCCGGTCGCGCGAGGCGGGGCTTGCGGTCCGCGCCGACTTGTCGGAAAGCCGCCGGACGGACCGGTCGGGACGCCATGGACGCTGACAGCAACGATTTCGCGCGCCGCGAGGGCGAGGAGGCAATCGCCCTCCCCGAGCAGGCCGATGCCGGCGTGCACTTCATCGGCCGTATCCGCACGCCGTGGACCATCCGCGGGCAGTGCCCGAAGAACGGGCTGCAGACCGACGCGGCCTGCACCGTCGAGGTCGACCCGGTCTACGCCGCGGGCCTCCAGAACGTCGAGTGCGCGAGCCATCTGATCCTGCTCTACTGGATGGACCGGGCCGAGCGCGGCCTCCTCGTCCAGCGCCCGCGCCACGCGAACGGGAGCCGCGGCACGTTCTCGCTGCGCTCGCCGGCGCGCCCCAACCCGATCGCGCTCTCTGTGGTGGAGTTGCTGGGGCGCGATGGCGCGACGTTGACGGTACGCGGGCTCGATTGCCTCGACGGCACGCCGCTCCTCGACATCAAGCCCTACTACGCCACCACCGATTCCCGGCCCGGGGCCACGGTCGACCGCGCCGGGACCGTCCGCGCATGAAGCGCCGGGTCGCGCTCGCCGCCACCGCCGTGCTGCTCGTCGGCGCCGGCATCCTGGTCGGGCGGATGCTCTCCACCGCCCCGGTCAACGTGCGTGCCTACGCCCTGGGGCGGCTCTACGCGGTGCAGGCGCATCTCGACGAGGCGCCGGGGGCCTACGTGTTCCTGGCCGGCGATTCCCACGCGGAGCTGCAGGCCCCGGCCCAGCGGCCCTGCGGTCTCGAACTCGTCAACGGCGGCGTCAGCGGCGCCACCGCACCGGTCTACGCCGACCTCGTCGCGACACTGCGGTTCCCCGTGCGCCCGCGGGCCGCGGTGCTGACGATCGGCACCAACGACATCCTGTCCAAGAACGACCCGCGCGACCCGGCCGCGGCGGCGCGCTACGAGGCGGCCGCGACGCGGATCATCCGGCAGCTGACGGCCACGACGGATCGCCTCGTGGTCACCGCGCTTCCGCCGATCGGGCGCGAGCTCGACGGACGCCTCGACCCGCTGGCGGTCGGCGACTACTCGGAGCGCCTGAAGGCCCTGTGCACGCGCCTCGGCTGCCGCTTCGCCGACCCGTTCGCCGCCATCCGAGACGGGACCACGGGCTTCGCCAAGCCCGGCGCGATGCGCGACGGCTTGCACTTGTCAGCCTATCGCCCCGCGCTCGCCGCCCTCGCGCCCGCTCTGTGCAGCGCCGGCACGCCTTAAGCGAACTTCCGCCGGCAAATAAGGTTGTGTCGGCGGAGACAAGTTTCCACGTTGCAGGTGCGCAACGCCCGGGAACAGGTCTAAGTATTCCGGAGACCGGGACGATCCGGCATCGCGTGGCGATGAACGGGTGAACAAGTCCCGGCGGGGTGTGGCCAATGGGTCGATCGAACGAGGGCGCCCATGAGCCGCCCGACGTAAACGAAAGCACGAGCGCCATGGTGGACCCGAAGGTCTACGTGCCGGCGCTGCTGACCCTGTTGTCCAACACGCTGACCAACAACGCGTCGATCTTCTACCGGCAGCATTTCGGCGTCGGCCTGACCGATTGGCGGATCATGTACCGGCTCGCCTCGGACCCGTGGATCACCGCACACCGGATCTGCGAGCTGTCCGCCCTCGACAAGGCGGTGGTGAGCCGCAGCATCGCCTGGATGGAAAGCCGCGGCCTCGTGCTGATCCGCGGCGACGCCGAGGACGCCCGCCGCCGCCTGCTGGCGCTGTCGCCCGCCGGCCTCGACCTGCACGACCGCATCACCGTGGTGGCGCTGCAGCGCGAGCGCAACTTCCTCGCCGCGCTCAAGGAAGACGAGGTGGCCGAGACGATCCGCCTGCTGACGAAGCTGGTGGACAACCTGGGCGCGTTCTCGACGCCGGTGGCGATCCCGCCGCAGCGGGTCGCCCCGATCGAGTCCGCACCGCCGACCTCGCCGCGGCGGGCGATCAAGCCGCGTTAGGCTTCGGACCGTTCGCGGCCGGCGGGCGGATCCGGTACCACCCGACGTAGAGCGCCGGCAGGAAGAACAGCGTCAGGAAAGTCGCCGCGATGATGCCGCCGATCATCGCGTAAGCCATCGGCCCCCAGAACACCTCGCGGGCGATCGGCACCATGCCGAGGCTCGCCGCCGCCGCCGTCAGCAGGATCGGGCGCATGCGGTGGCGCGTCGCCTCCACCACCGCGTCCCAGGGGGCGAGCCCGTCGGCCTCGCATTCCTCGATCTGGCTCACCAGGATCACCGCGTTGCGGATGATGATGCCGATGAGCGCCAGGATGCCGAGGATCGCGACGAAGCCCATTGGCTTGCCCGAGGGCAGGAGCGCCGCGACGACGCCGATGAGCCCGAGTGGCGCCACGCTCGACACCAGGAACAGCTTCTGGACGCTCTGAAGCTGGATCATCAGGAACACCGCCATGGTCAGCAGCATCACCGGCACCACCGCCGCGATCGGTCCCTGGCCCTTGGCCGCCTCCTCGACGGCGCCGCCGGTGGCCAGCGCATAACCCTCGGGCAGCGCCTCCGTGAAGGCGGCGATGTCGGAGGCGAGCGCCGCTACGATCGTCGGCGGCTGGGTCGCGTCGACGATCGGTGCGCGAACCGTGAGCGTCGCGACCCGGTCGCGGCGCCAGACGATCGGCTGCTCGAGGTCGAAGCCGATCCGCGCGAAGGCGAGCAGCGGCACCACCGAGCCGTTGGCCAGGCTCACCTGCAGGCTCTGGAGGGTGTCCAGCGAGGTCCGCTCCGCCGCCTGCGCCCGGCCGACGACGTTGACGAGGTAGATCGAGTCCCGCACCTGTGTGATCGAGGAGCCGCCGACGACGCCGTTGAGGATGCCGGCGATGTCCTGGCTGGTGACGCCGAGCTGGCGCGCCTTGTCCTGCAGGATCTCGACCCGCAGCACCTTGCCGGGCTCGTTCCAGTCGAAGGTCGGCACGCCGACATGCGGGCTCTTGGCGACGATGTCGGCGAGCGCCAGCGCCTTGGCGCGCACCACCTGCAGGTCCGGCCCGCTGAGGCGGTACTGGATCGGCCGTCCCACCGGTGGGCCGAGCGAGAGCGGGTTCACGAACACGTCGGTGCCGACGAAGTCGCGCTTCGTCCGCGCCTCGAGCTTGGGGAACAGGCGGTCGCGCGCCTCCAGCGACTTCGTCACGACGACGACCTGCCCGAAGAAGCTGTTGGCGAGCTGCTGGTCGAGCGGCAGGTAGAAACGCACCGCGCCCTGTCCGACATAGGACGACCAGCGCTCGATGTCGGGGTCGCCTTTCAACGTGGCTTCGAACCGGTCCATCTGCGCCCGCGTCTCGGTGATGGTGGCGTTCTGCGGCAGGGTGAAGTCGACCAGGATCTCGGTGCGGTCCGAGGCCGGGAAGAACTGCTGCTGCACGAAGGTCATGCCGAAGATCGACAGGCCGAGCAGCGCGACGCAGGCCGCGACCGTGAGCCAGCGCCAGCGCATGGCGGCGACGAGCACGCGCAGGAACAGGCGCCCCATCCGGCCGGGCTCGTGGCTGTGCTTCTTCATGGTCTTGGGCAGCAGCGTCACGCCGATCAGCGGCGCGAACAGCACGGCCACCACCCACGAGACCAGAAGCGAGGCCGCGATCACCACGAACAGCGAGTAGGTGTACTCGCCGGCCGAGGAGCCGTTGAAGCCGATCGGCAGGAAGCCGGCCACGGTCACCAGCGTGCCCGTCAGCATCGGGAAGGCGGTGGAGGTGTAGGCGAAGGTCGCGGCCTTCTTCAGCGAATCGCCGAGCTCGAGCCGCGCCACCATCATCTCGACGGTGATCATCGCGTCGTCGACCAGCAGGCCCAGCGCGATGATCAGCGCACCGAGCGAGATGCGCTGCAACGTGACGCCCATGATCTGCATCACCACGAAGACGATGGCGAGCACCAGCGGGATCGAGATCGAAACCACCAAGCCGGCGCGCACGCCGAGGCTGACGAAGCTCACCGCGAGCACGATCACCACCGCCTCGACGAGCGCCTGGGTGAAGCCGCCGACCGCCTCCTCGACGATGCGGGGCTGGTCCGAGACCAGGTGGATGCCGACGCCGATCGGGAGCTTGGCCTCGATCAGGCGCATCCGCGCCTTCAGGTCCTCGCCGAAATGCAGCAGGTTGGCGTTCGGCCGCATGGCGATGGCGAGACCGATCGCCGGCTTGCCATCGACGCGGAACAGCGCCGCGGGCGGGTCCTCGTAGCCGCGGCTGATCTCGGCCACGTCGGAGAGGCGGAAGAAGCGGTCGTTCACCCGAAGGTTGATCGTCTCCAGCGAGGTCTCGGACGAGAACTGCCCGCTCACCCGCACCGAGACCCGCTCGGGGCCGGCCTGGACCACGCCCGAGGGCGAGATCGCGTTCTGGCTCTGCAGCGTCTTGATCAGGGACTGGATGTCGATGCCGTAGCCGGCGAGCTTGCGCGTGGAGAAGTCGAGGAAGATCGTTTCCTTCTGCGTGCCGAGCAGTTGCGTCTTGCCGATGTTGGGCACCTTGAGGATCTCGGTGCGCACGCCCTCGACGTAGTCGCGCAGCTGACGGTGGCTCAGACCGTCGGCGGTGAAGCCGTAGACGTTGCCGTAGACGTCGCCGAACTCGTCGTTGAAGAACGGCCCCTGCATCCCCTGCGGGAAGGTGCCCTGGATGTCGCCGAGGCGCTTGCGGACCTGGTAGAACGACGGCTGGATCTCGGACGCCTTCGTGGTGTCGCGCAGCTGCACGAACACCGTGGCGTTGCCCGGCGTGGTGTAGCTGCGGACGTAGTCCAGGGTCGCGACCTGCTGCAGCTCCTTCTCGATCCGGTCGGTGACCTGCTCGAGGGTGTCGCCGATCGTGGCCCCGGGCCAGACCGCCTGCACCACCATCGTCTTGATCGCGAAGGGCGGGTCCTCCTCACGGCCGAGGCCGCGATAGGCGAGCGTGCCGGCCACCAGGCAGATCGCCATGAGGAACCACACGAACGAGCGGTGCGACAGCGCCCATTCCGACGCGTTGAAGTTACCCACGATCCAGAATCCTGCCCACGATCAAAGGTCCTGCGTGCCGGGAACGGCGATGGGCGTATCCGCGAGGCGGATCGCCTGGCCCTCGGCGAGGGAGCGGACGCCGGCGACGACGACGCGGTCGCCGGCCGAGAGGCCGCTCGCGACGCCGACGTAGTCGCCCCTCCGGTCGGTCACCGTGACCGCGACGCGCTTGGCCGCGTCGCCGGCGGCGTTGACGACCCAGACCGCGTCGCGGCCGTCTGCGCTCAGGATGGCGGTGGCGGGCAGGACGAAGCGCGGCGGGACCTTGCGCACCAGCGAGACGGTGATCGTCGCGCCGAGCCGGAAGGCGCCCGGCGGGTTCTCCAGCGACATCCGGATGCGCCGGGTGCGGGTGCTCGAATCGGCGAAGGGCGCCGTCTCGCGCACGGTGCCGACCGCCGTCACCGTGGGCGCGCTCTGGAGGGCGACGGTGAAGCGGCCGTCCTTGGGCATGGCCGCGACGAGGTCGTCGGGGATGTCCACCACCGCCTCGCGCACCTCGGGCCGGGCCACGGTCACCACCGTCTGCCCGGCGGTGAGGTCCTGCCCGATCTCGGCGTTGCGCTGGGTGACGACCCCGTCGAAGTCGGCGTGGAGCTCGGTGTAGCCCATCTGGTCGCGGGCCTTCTGCAGGCTCGCCTGCGCCTGGGTCAGGCGCGCCTGCGCGGTGTCGCGGTTGGCCACCATGCCGTCGAGCTGGGCCTGGGTGACGTTGCCGCCCTCCATCAGGCGGCGCGTCCGCGCCTCGGTTGCGGCGGCGTTCTCGGACTGCGCCTTGGCGTCGGCGACGTCGGCTTCGGCGCGGGTCATGGCGAAGCGCGGCACCACCGTGTCGAGGGCGGCGAGCCGCTGCCCCTTCTTCACGAGGTCGCCGACGGTCACGTCGCGGGCGACGACGCGGCCGCCGACCTGGAACCCGAGCTGCGACTGGTAGCGCGGCTCGACCGTGCCGGCGAACGGCCCGAACCGCACCGCCTCGATCGGCTTGGCGACGGCGTACAGCACCGGCCGCACCGGCGGCGCCTTCGCCTCCTCGGCGGGCTTGCAGGCGGCGAGTGCGAGCAGCGATGTCCCGGCGAGGATGGTGACGAGAGGCAGCTGGATGCCGCGAAACGCGGAATGCCTCACGCTTCCATCCTTCACCTGCGGCGCGGCGTGACACGCGGGTCCCCTCTCCCGAGCGGGAGAGGGACAGGGTGAGGGACGAGAACGCACCGGAGAGGTCACGCCCCTCACCCCACCCCTCTCGCCCTGGGAGAGGGGACCGCGATGCGACGCGCGGAAACCGTCAGCGATCGAGTGAAACACCATCACTTCGCGGCTCCCGTAGCGACCTGCTCGGCCACCGTCACGGTCTGGCCCGGGCGAAGGAACTGGATGCCGGCGATGACGACCTCCTCGCCGGACGCGACGCCGCCCGCCAGGGCGATGCTGTCGGGGCCGTAGCGGTCGATGGTCACGACGCGCGGCGCGACCGTCCCGGCGCTTGGGTCGCGCACCCACACGGCGGGCTGGTTCTTCCAGCGGTAGAGGGCCGACCACGGCAGCACGACCGCCGCATGGCTCTGGAACCGGCCGCGGCCGATCACCACCGCGCCGAGCGTCATCGCCGGCGGCGTCTCCTTGAGGCCGACCTTCACCCGCACCGTGCCGGAAGCCGGGTCGACGCTGGGCGAGATCTCGCGGACGCTGCCGACGGCGGTGACCGTCGGGTTGCCCTGAAGCGTCACGTCCACGGTGCCCGATTGCGGCGGCGCGGCGAGCAGCGCCTCGTAGACGTTGAAGACCGCGTCGCGCGGCCCGTCCTGCGCCAGGGTCAGGACCGACTGCCCCGCCTGCACTACCTGGCCGACCTCCAGGGACCGGTTCAGCACCACGCCGGCCACGCCCGACCGCAGCTCGGTGTAGGACAGCTGCTCCTGCGCGGTCCCCAGCGCCGCCTTGGCCGAATCGACCGCGGCCTGGGTCGTGCGCAGCTGCTGCTCGGCGTTGTCGTAGGAGGGCCGCGTGGTGTAGCCGCTGGCCATCAGCTGCTCCTGGCGCTTGAACCCGAGCTTGGCCTGCGTCGACAGGGCCTCGGCCGAGGCGAGCGCGGCCTGCGCGTTGGCGAGGTTCGAGCGCTGCTCGCGCGGATCGAGCCGGGCCAGGACCTGGTCGGCGGCGACGTGGTCGCCGACCTCGACGAGGCGGGTCTCGATCTTGCCGGCGGTGCGGAACGAGACGCTGGTCTGCCCCTGGGCCTGGACGTCGCCGGTGAAGACGGCGTCGGAAGCGATCATGCTCTTCGTCGCGATCACGGTGCGCACCAGGGTCTGCGCCATGAGGCCGACCGGCGCACCGGCTTGCGGTTGGGCTTGTTCGGCGCTTGCCGCGGCCGCCGCGAGCAACGCCGCGGCAAGAGCGGAGACAAGCACGACAGAGAAACTTCGGTTCACGGCGTTCCTCGGCTCCGCACGCCCTATCGCGGCGCGAACCTATCCACTATCTTACCGACCGTCCAGACGGTTTTTACGGGGGAGGGTGATGGACGACGTGACGGCCAAGGCGCGCAGCCGCCGGCAGGACCGCGCCGAGGTGATCCTCGACGCGGCCGAGGCGCTGCTGCGGCGCTCGGGCACCCGGACGCTGACCATCGACGCGGTCGCCGTGGAAGCCGGCTTGAGCAAGGGCGGGGTGCTGCACCACTACGCGTCCAAGGACGCGCTGTTGACCGCTCTGGCCGTCCGCAAGGTCGGCCGGATCCGCGTCGGCATCGCCGCGTGCCTCGCTTCCGCCCCCGACGGGCCGGCGGCGCTGCCGCTCGCGGTGGTCGCGCATGCACGCCAGGTCTACGCCGAGGAATGCGGCTTTCCCGATTCGCTGCTGATCGCGTCGGCCGACAACGCCGGCGCGGCGGCGGCGTTCGCGCAGTTCCTGGGCGAACAGCTCGCCGCCATGGGCGCGATCGAGGCGCGGTCGGGTCAGGGGGCGGCGCTGACCTTCGCGGTGCTGGGAGTGATGCTGAGCCGGTCCCTCGACTTCCACCGCATCGACGGCGCGCCCCTGGAGCGCCTGTTCGACGCGCTGGAAGCGCAAGCGCGCGCTCTGCCGAAGGATCAGTAGAGCGCGTTGGCGGCGAGCGCCTGGAACACTAGGGCGTGGCGGCTTGCGAGCGCGTCGACGTCGTGGGTGTAGCCGCCGCCGATCACCGCCACGAGGGGGATGCCCCGCGCCCGCGCCTGCCCGACGACGTAGCGGTCGCGCGCCAGCAGCCCGTCGTCGGTGAGCGCGAGCCGCCCGAGGCGGTCGTCCCGGTGCGGGTCGACGCCGGCGTTGTAGAAGACGAGGTCGGGCGCCAGCGCGTCGAGCAGCGGCGGAAGCCGCGCCTCGAGGACGGCGAGGTAGCCGGCATCGTCGAGCCCGTCGGGCAGGCCGACGTCGAGGTCGCCGGCGATCTTGGCGGTCGGGTAGTTCTTCTCGCAATGGATCGACAGCGTGAACAGGTCCGGTGAGCGGGCGAGGCAGTCGGCGGTGCCGTCGCCCTGGTGCACGTCGCAATCGACCACGAGCGCCCGGCGGATCGCACCCTCGCCCTGCAGCGCGCGGGCCGCGACCGCCACGTCGTTGAACACGCAGAATCCCGCCCCCTGCTCGCGCCGGGCGTGGTGGCTGCCGCCGGCGGCGCTGCCGGCGAGTCCCTGCACCAGGGCGAGGCGCGCGGCGAGCAGCGTGCCGCCGACGGAGGCGCGCGAGCGTCGGACCACGCTCTCGTCCACGGGCAAGCCGATCGCCCGCTCGATCGCCCGCGGCACCGCGAGCCCGAGCACGGCCTCGACGTAGGACGCGTCGTGGGCGAACCGTAGGAGCTCGGGCGAGGCCGGCTCCGGCGTCGTGAACCCGCGCGGCGCCAGCCCGCGCTCCATCAGCACCTCCGCAAGCCGCCCGTACTTGCGCATCGGGAAGCGGTGCCCGGCCGGGAGGATCGCCTCGTAGGCCGGATGGAACACGATGGGCGGGATCACCGCCCGAACGTCAGGTCGGCGGCGATGCGGTCGGCGAGCGCCCGGCCGCTGTCGAAGGCCGCCTCGATCCGCGGACCCAGGCACCAGTCGCCGGCGGCACCCAGCCGCTGCGCCGGATCGTAGAGGCAGGGGTGGCCGAGCGCCGACTCGACCATGGCGTAGCGCCAGCGGTGGACGGCGGCGTAGGTCGGGCGGACCGACGTCCCCAGGCGCGCTTCGAGGGCGGCGACCAGGGCGGCCTGCACCGCCTCGCGCGCCTCCTCCAGGTGGGCGCGCGACCAATCCGGCGCGGCGTGGACCACGAGGCGATGCCCGGGCGCCCGGCCGGGCTTGGTCTCCTCGCGCGCGATCAGCGCGATCGGACTCTCCGAAAACGTGAGATGCGTTTCCGGGAAGCCTGGTGCCGCATCGAGGTCGAGCAGCAGCGACCAGCACGGCGCGTAGGATGCGCGCTCCGGCCCCGGCAGCGCGACGCCGCTCGTCTCCATCAGCGCCGTCACCTGCGGCGCCGGGAAGGTCACCGCCACGGCGGCGAATGGGCCTTCGGTCGCGCCCGCGGCATCCGTCAGCATCCAGCCGCGATCCCCCCGCGCAATGCAGGCGATCGTCGTCTCCAGCGACACCGGCAGCCCGTCGAGCAGGTGGCGGACAGGCGCCGGCATGCCGGGCAGGCCGACCTCGCGGCCCTCGACGCCCCAGGGCGCGGCGACGCCGGCGGCGATCCAGGCCGCGCATTGCGCGCGAAACGCCTCGCCCTTCGCGCGGAAGAACTGTGCGCCGTGGTCGAAGCGGGCGCCGGCTTGCGTGCGCCGCGTCGCCATGCGCCCGCCGATGCCGCGGCCCTTGTCGAAGACGCGGACGTCGAGGCCGGCCTCGGCGAGGCGCCGGGCGGCGGCGGCACCCGCCATGCCGGCCCCGAGGATCGCGACGGTTCCGCCTTCGGCCAAAGCTTCGCTCCCTCATCCGCTTGGTGCTGCTGTCATACGGCTGAAACGCGCGCGCTGTTAGGGGCAGTCAGCCGACGCGGCCGCGCGCCGCGGGACAGGCCAGTTCGGAGATGCGCGCCGCATGGGTCTCGTCAGCACCTTTCCGGCCCCGGACGGCACCACGGTCGCCCTCGTGCTCTGCGCACTCCTGACGGCCCTGCACCTCGCGAGCCTCGTCGTCGCCGGCCGGCGGATCGGGCGTCATGCGTGCGGGACGACGTTTCCGGTGGGCGCGCCCGTCTCGCTGGTGCGCCCGGTCTGCGGCCTGGAGACCTTCAGCGAGGAGACGCTCGCCCGCGGCTTCGCCCTCGACTACCCGGCCTACGAGATCGTCTTCTGCGTCGCCGACGCCGCCGACCCGGTGCTGCCGCTGGTCCGCCGGCTGATCGCGGCGCACCCGCGGGTCCCGGCCCGCATCCTCGTCGGCGACGAGCGCATCAGCGACAACCCGAAGCTCAACAATTGCGTGCGGGGCTGGGAGGCGGCGCGGCACGATTGGATCGTCATCGCCGATTCGAACGTGTTGATGCCCACCGATTACCTGCAGCAACTGCAGGCCGCCTGGCGCGACGACACCGGCCTCGTCTGCTCGACGCCGATCGGCGCCCGCCCGGACGGGATCTGGGCCGCGGTCGAATGCGCCTTCCTCAACACCCTGCAAGCCCGCTGGCAATATGCCGGCGAGGCGGTGGGGCTCGGCTTCGCGCAGGGCAAGAGCATGCTCTGGCACCGCCCGTTCCTCGAGGCGCGGGGCGGCATCCGGGCGCTCGCCGCGGAGATCGCCGAGGACGCGGCGGCGACGAAGCTCGTGCGCGCGGCCGGCCGCCGGGTCCACCTCGTCGCCGCCCCGTTCGAGCAGCCGCTGGGGCGCCGCGCGGCGTTCGAGGTCTGGTCGCGGCAGATCCGCTGGGCGCGCCTGCGCCGGGTGACGTTCCCGCTGTTCTTCGCGCCCGAGATCGCCAGCGGCACCTTGCTGCCGTTCGTGATTGCGGGGTCGCTCGCGGGCACCTGGACGGCGGCGGCCGGGCTCGCGGCGCTGTCGGCTTTGGGCTACGCGGCCGAGTTCCGGCTCGCCGCGCGCGCCGGCTGGTTCCACGCGCCGCGGCTGCTCGTCGGCTTCCTGCTGCGCGACGCCCTGATCCCGCTGGTCTGGTGCGCGGCCTGGACCCATCGTGCGATCGTCTGGCGCGGCAACGCCATGGACATCCGCCTGAAGGGCGCCGTCGGCCCGCGCGCGGTCCTCCGGCGGGCACGCGCCGCCTGAGGCGGTTGCATCGCGCGGTGAACGGCGCGATGCCGAGCCTGTCGCCCACAGCAACGGTCAGCCCGTGCGCATCGCCATCCTCGAAGCCGGCTCGCCGCTGGCGCGGCTCGCCCGCTTTCCGTCCTACGGCGCGATGACCGCGCGCATGATCGGCCCGGCGCATGCCGCCACGATCCTCGACGTGCGCGCCGGCGAGCTACCGACAGACCCGGATGCCTTCGACGGCTACGCGGTCTCCGGCTCGGCCGCCGGCGTCTACGATCCGCTGCCCTGGATCGCGCCGTTGATCGGGTTCCTGCGCGCGCTGCCACCGGGCAAGCCGCTGGTCGGCATCTGCTTCGGCCATCAGGTCGTGGCGGAGGCCTATGGCGGCCGCGCGGTCCGCTCCGGGAAGGGCCGCGGGCTCGGGCTCCACAGCTATGCGGTGACCGAGCGGGCGCCGTACATGGACGACGCGGACCGGATCGCCGTGGCGGCCTTCCACCAGGATCAGGTCGTCGAGGTTCCGCCCGCCACCCGGGTGCTGGCGGCGAGCGCCTTCACCCCCTACGCGATGCTGGCCTATGAGGACCGCGCCGCGCTCTCGGTGCAGTTCCACCCGGAATTCGAGCCCGATTACACCCGCGCGCTGATCGCCGGCCATTCGGAGGCGCAGGACGACCCCGAACGCGCACGGGCCGCGCTCGCCTCCCTCGACGCACCGGACGACCGGCACCGGGTCGGCGGCTGGATACGGCGGTTCCTCGAATAGAGTTGAGAGGCGTTGGTGCGGGTAGAGGGAATCGAACCCCCACGCCTTGCGGCTGGCGATTTTGAGTCGCCCGCGTCTACCAGTTCCACCATACCCGCGACGGGGAGCCTTTTCGCACAGGTTCCGCGGTCGGGCCAAGCCCTTTCCGGGTCGCGCCGCGTGCGCCGGCACGCTGGTGCGTTCGGGCCGGCTGTGCTCAAAGGGCGCCCTCCCCCCGAACCGGATGCAGACGGTCCCGATGATCCGCCGCCTCTACGAGTGGATACTCGCGCTCTCGGGCAAGCCGTCGGCGCCCTACGTGCTGGGTGCCGTGGCCTTCGCCGAAAGCTCGTTCTTCCCGGTCCCGCCCGATGCGATGCTGGTGCCGATGGCGGTGAGCCGGCCCGACCGGGTCTGGTTCTACGCGCTGATCGCCACGGTCGGCTCGGTGCTCGGGGGCCTCGTCGGCTACGCCATCGGCGCGCTGCTGTTCGACTCGCTCGGAACCTGGCTGATCCGCCTCTACGGGCTGCAGGACAAGGCCGCGACCTTCCAGCAATCCTATGCCGAGTACGGCCACTGGGTGATCCTGCTGAAGGGCCTCACGCCGATCCCCTACAAGCTCGTGACCATCACCTCGGGCTTCGCCCATTACAGCCTGTTCTGGTTCACGCTGCTGTCGATCGTCACCCGCGGGGCGCGCTTCTTCATCCTGGCGGGGCTGCTCGGGCGCTACGGCGTCCAGATCCGCGGCGTGCTTGACCGGCACCTCAACGCGGTCGTCGCGATCTCGGTCGCGGTGATCGTCCTCGGCTTCGTCCTGTTCAAGGTGATCCTCTAGATGAGCTACGCCGCCCTGCTGCGCCTGCGCCGCGCCGCGCTCAGCCTTCTGATCGGGTCCGTGCTCACGGTGGGCGCCGCCCTCGTGCTGCAGTTCGGCTACGGCTACGCGCCGTGCAAGCTCTGCCTGACCGAGCGCCTGCCCTACTATGCCGCCGTGCCGTTGAGCCTGCTGGCTCTCTTCCTGCCGGAGCGGCTCTCGCGCCTAGCCCTCGGGCTGGCCGCGGCCGGCCTGCTCTACGGGGCCGGGCTCGGCGCCTACCATGCCGGCGCGGAATGGGGGTTCTGGCCGGGCCCGACCGATTGCGGTGGCGGGACCGGCGCGAACCCGGCCGCCGTCGGCGACTTCCTGAACACCCTCCAGACGACGAAGGTGGTCGATTGCTCGGTCGCGGCGATGAAGGTGCTGGGGATCTCGCTCGCGGGCTGGAACGCGGTCGTCGCCTTCGTGCTCGCCTGCGTCGCCAGCACGGCCGCGGCAAAGCCCTGACGCGACGACCGGCGCCGGCCCGTCCGGTGGATCAGTTGCGGTCGTCGGGCATCGGCGGGAGCGGGGCGACGTCGATGCCCTCGTCGATGAGGGCGCGGGCCTCGTCCGGGCTCGCCTGCCCGTAGATCGCGCGCTCTTCCGTCTCGCCGTAATGGATCTTGCGCGCCTCCTCGGGGAAGCGCGTGCCGACATGCTCGGCCGAGGCGACGACCTGCTCGCGCAGGGTCCGGAGCATCGCGCGGATGCGCCGCTCGGGCTCGCCGGTCGTCGGCATCGCCGAGGGCGGCGCCGGGACGACCGGAGCCGCCTCGCCGTCCGCAGCGGCCCGCGCCCGGTCGGTGCGGGCGAGGCTCGGCGCCATCAGGCCCTTGGTGACGTGCGTCGAGTCGCAGACCGGGCACGTCACCAAGCCGCGCGCGGCCTGTTCGTCGAAGGAGTCGGAGGAGGGAAACCAGCTGTCGAAGCCGTGCCCGGCCTCGCATACGAGGTTGTACCGGATCATGCCGTCACGTCGTGGCGGCTCCGGGCGTGCCGACGCGCTCGACGGTGAAGGGCCGCCCGTGCTGGAGCGAGGGAATCCGCGCCCGCGCGTCGGCCACCGCGGCGAGGTCGATCTCGGCCAGGATCACGCCGGGCTCGGTGCCGCCCGCGTCGGCCAGCACCCGGCCCCAGGGATCGACGATGAGCGAGTGCCCGTAGGTCTCGCGCCCGTCCTCGTGCTTCCCGCCCTGCGCCGCCGAGATCATGAACGATCCGGTCTCGATGGCGCGGGCTCGGTGCAGCACGTGCCAATGCGCCTCGCCGGTCTGCTTGGTGAAGCAGGCAGGCGCCGTCAGCACCGAGGCGCCGGCCTCGGCGAGCGCCCGGTACAGCGCCGGGAAGCGGATGTCGTAGCAGATGCCGAGCCCAATCTCGGCCCACGGCGTCGGCGCCACGACGGCGCAGGCGCCGCCGGTATAGGTCGAGGATTCCCGCCAGCGCTCGCCGCTCGGCAGGTCCACGTCGAACAGGTGGAGCTTGTCGTAGGCCGCGACGATCGCGCCGTCGGCGCTGATCAGGAAGGCGCGGTTGGCGACCTTCTCGCCCGCGAGGATGGCGAGGGAGCCGACCTGCACCACCGTCCCGGTCTCGCGCGCCACGTCGCGAAGCGCCGCCAGCGTCTCGTCCGCGTCCTGGCCGCGAACCACGGCGAACAGTCGCGCCCGATCGCGCTCGACGAGCGAGGTCATCTCCGGGGTCTGGACGAACTGCGCGCCGCGGGAGGCGGCCTCGCGCACGCCGGCCACCGCCGCGTCGCGGTTGGCGGCCGGGTCGCGCCCAGACCGCATCTGCACGCAGGCGGCGACGAAGCGCGGCTCAGGCATTGGCCGACGCCGTCAGCAGCGCATCGAGCTTGCCGGCCTTGTCGAGGGCGTAGAGGTCGTCGCACCCGCCGACATGGGTCTCGCCCACGAAGATCTGCGGCACGCTGGTGCGCCCGCCCGCCCGCGCCATCATAGTCGCGCGCTCGCCCGGCGCCTTCTCGACGTCGATTTCCCGGAACGCGGCGCCCTTCTCCTTCAGCAGGCTCTTGGCCGCCGAGCAGTAGGGGCACCACGCCGTGGTGTAGATCTTGATCGGATGCATAGGCGTGTTCGCGTCCCGCGGATGACACGAACCATATAGCGGCCGACGGTCCCGAACGCCTATGGCCGGAACGTCACGCCGGCCGCCTCAAGCGGCCAGGAGCTTCTCGACCTCGTTGACGAGGTCGCGCAGGTGGAAGGGCTTCGACAGCACCTTAGCGTCCTTGGGGGCCTTCGAATCCGGATTGAGCGCCACGGCGGCGAAGCCCGTGATGAACATCACCTTGATGTCAGGGTCGAGCTCGGTCGCCCGGCGGGCGAGCTCGATCCCGTCCATCTCCGGCATCACGATGTCGGTCAAAAGCAGCTCGAAGGGCTCTTCGCGCAGGCGGTTGTAGGCCGAGAGGCCGTTGTCGAACGACAGCACGTCGAAGCCGGCGTTCTGCAACGCCTTGGCCAGGAACCGGCGCATGTCGTTGTCGTCTTCCGCCAAGAGAATTTTCATCAGACGGTTCCGGACCCTCGAATCGCAACGTTCTTTTCATAAAGGGCGGCTTCGGTAAACAGAACGTTAGGATTAGGTCGTCCCGCGAGGTGACAGGCCGCACCGCGCGTGCCCGACTTGGCCGGTCGGCATAGTGGACAGGCCGTCGCCGCCGCCGCACAGTGTGACCTGACGTTGGCCGTTCCCATCCCCGACGGTGCGCCTCCCTGCCGATGACGCTGCCCCTCCCGCACCTGACCGACGCCTTCGGATTCTCGCCCGCCTTCGTCGTGGACGAACCGACGCGGCACAGCCTGCCCTTCGTCTTCAACACCGGCCATTCCGGCTCGGTGTACCCAGAGAGTTTCCTGAAGGCCTCGCGCCTCGATGCGCTGGCGCTCCGCCGCTCGGAGGACGCCCATGTCGACCGGCTGTTCGCCGGGGTCGTCCAGCTCGGCGCGCCGCTTCTGCGCTGCAACTTCCCGCGCGCCTACCTCGACGTGAACCGTGAGCCCTACGAACTCGACCCGCGGATGTTCGAGGGCCGGCTGCCGCCCTTCGCCAACACCCGCTCGATGCGTGTGGCGGGCGGCCTCGGGACGGTGCCCCGCGTCGTCTCGGACGGGCAGGAGATCTATGCCGGCCGCATGCCGGTGGACGAGGCGGTGGCGCGCATCGACGGGCTGTACAAGCCGTACCACCGGGCCTTGCGCGGGCTGATCCTACGCACGGTTCGTGAATTCGGGCGCTGCCTGCTGATCGACTGCCACTCGATGCCGTCCTCGAGCCTCGGGCGCGACCACGACGCGCGGGCCGACTTCGTCCTCGGCGACCGCTTCGGCACCTCCTGCGATCCGGCCCTGATCGACGCCTTCGAGGCAGCGTTCCGCGCCCGCGGGTACAAGGTGGTGCGCAACAAGCCCTATGCCGGCGGCTTCATCACCGAGCATTACGGCGAGCCGAACATCGGCCGGCACGCGCTGCAGATCGAGATCAACCGCGCCCTCTACATGAACGAGGCGAGCCTTGCGATCACGCAGGGCTTCTCCGGCCTCGTCGAGGCGCTGCGGGGTGCGATCGTGGAGGTCGCCGACGAGCTCGGCTCGGAGACGCCGCTCGGCATCGCCGCGGAGTAGGTCGCGTCTAGGAAAACGACCCGCACAACACCATCATTCCGGGAGGCCGGAGGCGAGCCAGAAATCCAAAAGCAGGGTTCATTTTCCAGCTGGCGCCGTCGCCGGCTCTGGCTCTCGGCCTCCGCTGCGCGGCCTCGGGATGACGGAGAGGTTCCGAGGAAGGGGTCCGCACGGCCTGATGATTCAGGCGCGACACGAAATGCCGTTCGGCCCTGCGACCAAGAAAAAAGGCCACTCCCGAAGGAGCGGCCCGAAGTCTAGGGAGGAAACGCCCAAGAAGGGCTGCCGGACCGCGACGCCATCGCGATCCCGCAATGCACAAAGTAGATTGCGGCGCACAAAGCGCAACTGAAATCCCCCTACCGCGCGCGCATACCCCGCCCGCACCGGCTGCACGTCCGGCGACGCTCAGTGCTCCGCGAGCAGCTTGGCGATCTCCGCCTTGAGCGGCCCTACGAGGTCCTTGCGGTCGAGGGCGTAGGCGATGTTGGCGGTGAGGAAGCCGAGCTTGGAGCCGGTATCGTAGGTGCGGCCCTCGTAGCGCATGCCGAAGAAGTCCTGGCTTCCCATCAGCTTGATCATCGCATCGGTGAGCTGAATCTCGCCGCCCGCGCCCTTCTCGCCGTGCTCGAGAATTCCGAAGATCTCCGGCTGGAGGATGTAGCGGCCCGAGATGATGAAGTTCGACGGCGCGGTTCCCTGCTTCGGCTTCTCGACCATGCCGGTGACCTCGAAGGTCTGGCCGAAGGTCTCGCCGACGCTGACGATGCCGTACTGGTGCGTCTCCTCGGGCGCGACCTCTTCTACCGCGATGACGTTGCCGCCGTGCCGCTCGTAGGCGGAGAGCATCTGGCCCATGCAGCCGCGACTGAGCATGTCCGGCAGCAGCACGGCGAAGGGCTCGTCGCCGACGATTTCGCGGGCGCACCACACCGCGTGGCCGAGGCCGAGCGGCGCCTGCTGACGGGTGAAGCTGGTCTGGCCGGCGGCCGGCAGGTCGCGCTTCAGCTCCTCGTAGGCGGCCTGCTTGCCGCGCTCCTGCAGCATCCGGTCGAGCTCGAACGCGATATCGAAATGGTCCTCGATCACCGCCTTGCCGCGGCCCGTGACGAAGATGAAGTGCTCGATGCCGGCTTCCCGCGCCTCGTCGACTACGTGCTGCACGACCGGCCGGTCGACCACCGTCAGCATCTCTTTCGGGACGGCCTTGGTGGCGGGCAGGAAGCGGGTGCCGAGGCCCGCAACGGGGAGGACGGCCTTTCGGATCGGTTTCATCAAGCAAAAACCCAAACGTGGGAGTTGGACGGGCCGGGCGTTCCTGGCAACACTAGCACGGCGAGCGATCGGCCATGGGCCGTCGCGGCGCACGATTGAGCATTATCGGTTAAAAGCAAGCTCGCGCAGGCCTGCGCGAGCGATTTCTTTCCAAGGGCGACGATGGCGGTTCTGGTCACGGGCGGTGCCGGCTATATCGGCAGCCACATGGTTCTGGCGCTTCAAGACGCCGGGCACGAGGAGGTGGTCGTCCTCGACGACCTTTCCACCGGCTTCGATTGGGCGCTGCCGCCGGAGGTGCCGCTCGTGCGCGGCGACGTCGGCGACCCCGCCCTCGTCACCGAGACGATCCTGCAGCATCGGGTCGACGCGATCGCCCACTTCGCCGCCCGCATCGTGGTGCCGGACTCTGTCGCCGACCCGCTGCACTACTACCTCGCCAACACGGTCAAGACCCGCGCCCTGATCGAGACCGCCGTCCGCACCGGCGTGAAGCACGTGATCTTCTCCTCGACCGCCGCGGTCTACGGCGAGCCGGAGACGGTGCCGGTGCCGGAGGACCTGCCCGCCAACCCGATCAACCCCTACGGCCGCTCGAAGCTGATGAGCGAGTGGATGATCCGGGACGCGGCCGCCGCGCACGGCTTCAGCTACGTCATCCTGCGCTACTTCAACGTCGCCGGCGCCGACCCGCGGGGGCGCACCGGGCAGTCGACGCCGAACGCCACACACCTGATCAAGGTCGCGACCCAGGCCGCGCTCGGCCAGCGCCCGCACCTCGAGGTGTTCGGGACCGACTACCCGACCCCGGACGGCTCGTGCCTGCGCGACTACATCCAGGTCTCGGACCTCGCCGAGGCGCACCGGGTCGCCCTCGACCACCTGCGCGCCGGCGGCGAGAGCCTGACGCTGAACTGCGGCTACGGCACCGGCTACTCGGTGCTGGAGGTGATCGACACGGTGAAGCGCGTGTCGGGGCGGGACTTCCCGGTTCGCGTCTCGACCCGCCGCCCGGGCGACCCGGCACGGATCGTCGCCGAGGCGTCGCGGATCCGCGACCGCCTCGGCTGGCGCCCGAAATACGACGACCTCGACGGGATCGTCCGGCAGGCGCTCGATTGGGAAGACGCCTTGTCCAAGCGCAACCGGATCTGATGGCAATCCACCCGTTCCCCGCCGCGCTTCTCGCGCTCGGCCTCTGCATCGCCTCCGGGGCGTTCGCGGCACAGGCCGCCCCTGTCGGGAAGGCCGGCCAATCGGATGCGTTTCCGGCCTTCGTCGCCGCCCTGCGCGTCGACGCCCTGGCGAAGGGCATCACGCCCGCGACCTTCGATGCGGCGTTTCGGGGCGTGACGCCCGATCCAACTGTCCTCGCGCGGATCAAGGGTCAGAGCGAGTTCGGGCGGCCGGTCTGGGAATACCTCGTCGGCGCGGTCTCGCCCGGACGGATCGCCCGCGGCCGGGCGCGTGCCGCAGCGCTCGGTCAGGCCCTGCCGGCGATCGAGGCGCGCTACGGCGTCCCGGCCTCGGTGCTGCTGGCGATTTGGGGCGTCGAGTCGGATTTTGGCGCGAGCGGCGGCACGGTACTAACGGTCCGCGCCCTGGCGACCCTCGCCGCCGCGCGGCACCGCGGCACGCTGTTCCGCGACGAGCTGCTGGCCGCCCTCGCGATCCTGCAGCGCGGCGACGTCGCGCCGGAGCGGATGCTCGGCAGCTGGGCCGGCGCCATGGGGCAGGTACAGTTCCTGCCCTCGACCTTCCTGGCGCACGCCGTCGACTTCGACGGCGACGGCCGGCGCGACATCTGGACGAGCGACGCCGACGCGCTCGCCTCCATCGCCGCGTACCTCAAGGATCTCGGGTGGAACCCCGCCATCTCCTGGGGTTATGCGGTCAGCCTCCCCGATGGGTTCGACCTGACCCGCTACGCGGCCGACCTCTCCGACTTCGCCCGCCGCGGCGTGCGCCGCATCGGCGGCGGCGACCTGCCGGACAAGGGGTCCGCGTCCGTCTTCCTGCCCGGCGGCGCCGGCGGCCCCGCCTTCCTGATCACCGACAACTTCGAGGTGATCCGCGGCTACAACACCTCGGACTCGTATGCCCTCGCCATCGGGCACCTCGCCGACCGGCTGGCCGGAGGGCCGCCGCTCGCCGCCCCCTGGCCGAGCGCGGCCTCCCGCCTCGACAAGGTCGGGCTGCAGAAGCTGCAGGTGGGCCTTTCGCGCGAGGGACTCTATGCCGGCGAGGCCGACGGTCGGGCGGGCCCGAGGCTGCGCGAGGCGATCCGCCGCTATCAGATCCGCGAGGGCCTGACCGCCGACGGCTACGCGACGCCGGCGCTCCGTGACCGGCTATCGGGCAGGCCTTAGACGCGCGGTAAGGGCTCGGCTATGCTCAACCGCGGGTCGAAGTCCGCGGCACCGGAGGGCGCATGATCGGAGGGCGGATGAGACGCGATGCGACGAACCGAGTTGTGACAACCGCCAAGGGGGCCCGCATCGTCCTGGCGCTCGGGTTCGGCCTCGCTCTACCGCTCGTCCTCCTGCCGCCGTCGCCGGCCGAAGCGCAGTGGGGCGACAGCTACGACCAGCCGCGCCGACGCGGCCGCGACGCCTATTACCGCGAGGACGACGGCTATGCTCGTGCCCCGCGCCGTACCGTGGCGCCGGAGCCCGAACGAAGGCAGTTCTACTGGCCCTGGGAGGACAGGCCGAGCGCGCCCGAGCCGCGCCAGGTCGCCCCGACCTACCGTCCGCCACGTCCGCGCCCGCCGGTCGGTGCCGACGCTGCACCGCGCCAGATCCGGCGACCGCAGACCCGGCCGGCGCCCACGATCGCGGCCCCGACGCCGGCGGTGAAGAAGACCGAGGCGAAGGTGCAGATCGCAGTGTTCGGCGATTT
Source organism: Methylobacterium sp. WL120 (assembly GCF_008039465.1). Classification (NCBI taxonomy): domain Bacteria; kingdom Pseudomonadati; phylum Pseudomonadota; class Alphaproteobacteria; order Hyphomicrobiales; family Methylobacteriaceae; genus Methylobacterium; species Methylobacterium sp. WL120. The sequence goes on from NZ_VRUT01000014.1 coordinate 23,956, forward strand.
GCTGGCCGACCACCTGAGCCGCGGACTCGACGACGTCTTCGCGGACAGCGCCGACATCGCGGTGATCGACCGGGCCAAAGGCGACAGCGGCCTCGTGCGCCGGGACGTCATCGACTGGCCGAAGGCCGCAGACGACTACCTCAAGGCGAACGCGAAGGTCGGCTACGCCGTGGTCATGCTCGGCGCCAACGATCGCCAGCCGATACGCGACGGCGACCAGACCCTAGACCCGCTCACCGATCGCTGGCGCGAGCTCTACCGCGCCCGCGTCGAGGCCTTGGTCAAGGTGTTCGCCGACCGGAAGATCCCGCTGGTCTGGGTCGGCACCCCGCCGATGCGGAGCGAGAGCCTGACCCGAGACCTCGGCAGCATCAACGACATCGTCCGGGACGCGGTCACCAAGGGCGGCGGCACCTACGTCGACGTCGGGCCGGGATTCTCCGACGACCGCAACCACTACACCGCCACCGGGCCGGACCTCGACGGGCAGACCGCCAAGCTGCGCACCGCCGACGGCGTGCACTTCACCCATGCCGGCGCCCGCAAGCTCGCACATTTCGCCGACGTGGAGTTGAAGCGGCTGATGGGCGCGACGACGCCGACCGCACCCGAGCAGCCGGCGGCGGCCGTCTCGGCCCTGCCTGCGACGCCGCTGGATGCGGCGCCGACGAAGCTCGACGACGTCACCGCGATCGACCGGCAGATCACGGCGATGCTGCCGAGCCTGCCCGAGCCCCCGGGAGTGCCGGCGCTGCCGGTGAAGCCCGCGGCGGGTCCGGTCGTGCCGCTCGGCCGGGTCGAGCTCTCGCCCGGCGGCGTCCTCGTCAGCGGCCGACCGCGCGACGGCGACGCCACCGGCACCGTCGAACGCGCACTCCAGCGCGGCGCGGCGCCCCTGCCGCAGCCCGGCAGGGCCGACGACTTCCGCTGGCCCCCGGGCTGAACGCCCGACAGAGACTCAGCGCGGCAGGATCGAGGCGCCCATCAGCGTCTCGTCGATCGAGCGGGCGGCCTGCCGGCCCTCGCGGATCGCCCACACGACCAGGGACTGGCCGCGGCGCATGTCGCCGGCCGCCCAGATCTTCGGATCGGAGGTGCGGTAATCCTCCTCGTTCGCGGTGACGTTGCCGCGCTTGTCGACCGTGATGCCGGACTGCTCCAGAAGCCCCTTCTGGATCGAGCCGGCGAATCCGATCGCCATGAACACGAGGTCGGCCGGCAGGACGAATTCCGAGCCCTCGATGGGCTGGCGCTTGGCGTCGACGCGGGCGCAGACGACCCCGGTGAGACGCCCCTTCTTGTTGCCTTCGAGCCGGAGGGTGGCCGCCTGGAACTCGCGCTCGGCGCCCTCGGCCTGGCTCGACGAGGTCCGCATCTTGGTCGGCCAGTACGGCCAGACCGAGAGCTTGTCCTCGCGCTCGGGCGGCCGCGGGCGGATGTCGAGCTGCGTCACCGACAGGGCGCCCTGACGGAACGCGGTGCCGACGCAGTCGGACGCGGTGTCGCCGCCGCCGATCACCACCACGTTCCTGCCCGACGCCAGGATCGGCGCCTCGCCGTTGCCGCGCATCGGCTCGGCACCGACCCGGCGGTTCGACTGGATCAGGTAGGGCATCGCGTAGTGCACGCCCTCGAGGTCCTGCCCCGGCAGCTGCGGGTTGCGCGGGTCCTCGGCGCCGCCGGAGAACAGCACCGCATCGTACTCGGCGGTCAGCTCCTCGACCGGCTTCGTCACGCCGACGTTCTGGTTGTAGTGGAAGACCACGCCTTCGGCTTCCATCTGCTTCACGCGCCGATCGATGTGGCGCTTCTCCATCTTGAAGTCGGGGATGCCGTAGCGGAGCAGACCGCCGGCCTTCGGCTCGCGCTCGTAGACATGGACCGCGTGCCCGACGCGGGCGAGCTGCTGCGCCGCCGCGAGGCCGGCCGGACCCGAACCGATCACCGCCACCTTTTTGCCGGTGCGGATCGACGACGGCTCCGGCTTCACCCAGCCCATGTTCCAGGCCCGGTCGGCGATGGCCTGCTCGATCGTCTTGATCGCCACAGGCTGGTTCTCGAGGTTCAGCGTGCACGCCTCCTCGCACGGCGCCGGGCAGATGCGGCCGGTGAATTCCGGGAAGTTGTTGGTGGAGTGGAGGTTGCGCGCCGCCTCCTCCCAATCCGACTGGAAGACGAGGTCGTTCCAATCGGGAATCTGGTTGTGCACCGGGCAGCCGGTCGGCCCATGGCAGAACGGGATGCCGCAATCCATGCAGCGCGCCGCCTGCTTCTTCAGGTCGTGCTCATCGAGCGGCAGGGTGAACTCGCGGAAGTGCCGCACGCGGTCGGCCGCGAGCTGGTACTTCTGGTCCTGCCGGTCGAATTCGAGGAAGCCGGTGATCTTGCCCATCGGTGTACTCAGCGTCGGTAGCGAAAAATCGGTGTCGCAGCTTTCCGGTCAGCGACCGGCGGTAGCGGCGATAGCGTCGGGTTCGAGCCGGAACGCGACCCTGCATCGGTCGAGCCAACCCCGGATCGCGGGCCTCCCCGCCAAGTCGAATCCACCCTCGTCGGCCCACTGGGTGTAGGCGAACAGGGCGACGTCGGCGATAGTCACGTTGCCGCCGACGAACCATTCGCTTTCCGCGAGATGCCGCTCCATCAGGTCGAGCGCCGCCTCGCCGCGCGCGACCCGGCCCGGATCGCGCCCCTCGCGCGGCACGCCGCGAAACGTCATCTCAACGCGGCAGACCGCGATGGTCGGCTCGTGGCTGTACTGCTCCCAGAACAGCCACTGGTCGACGGTCGCCGCCGCGAACGGGTCGCCCGGAAGCAGCGTGCTCTCGCGGGCGAGATACCGCATGATGGCGTTCGACTGGGCGAGGCGCCGCCCGTCGTCGAACACCACCCCCGGGATCTGCCCTGCCGGGAACAGGGCGAGATACGCAGGTGTCCGCGTCTCGCCCTTCAGCGCATCGACCTGGACCCATTCATAGGCGAGGCCGAGAACATCGGCGACGATCTTGATCTTCAGGCAGTTGCCCGAGGTGAGGTCGCCATAGATCCGCATGGCGGCGGGCGGCGTCGTCGAGAACGTATCCGTCATGCGCCTCCCCTCGCGCTGTCCATCGTCGGCGGCGTCTTCCTTCATGGCCAACCGACTTCAAAGCAGGTCGGGGTGTTCGTTCAGCCATTCCTTCAGCGCGGTCTCGATGCGGATCTGCCAGTCCGGACCACCGCTCCGGAACCGTTCGACGAGGTTCGTCGGGAGGACAAGTCGCTCCGTATCACCAGGGCGATGACCACGTTCGACCAAGCGCCCGCCGACCCGAATATCAGCTTGTTCGAACCAAGCAGCATCCAGCTCCGGTGCGTCGTCGGGATCCCAGCCGATCTCATCGGGAGACATCGGTTGATCGGGTGCGGCCGCCGAATTGCGCATGCTCTCGTTCATTGGCCTTCCTCAAGCTGATGATCCGTCGATCGCCGTCCCGTTCCGTCCAGACCACGATGACCATTCGGTCGTCGAGGAGACCGACTGTTATCCACCGTGTCTCCCCATAACCGAACCGCACGTCCTCACGCGTCGCTTCGGTCCCGTTGAAGACTTGCCCACATCGAGCGAAATCCAACCCGCGCTCACGCAACGCGTGCGCGCGCTGCTCGTCATCGTAGACGACGCGCAGGGGCGTCTCTCACCGAGAGAGCGACGGTCCTTACTCCGCCGCCACCGGCATCCGCGCCATCTCCATCTCGCGGAGCGCCCGGCGGTACTCCACCGGCATCACCTTGACGAACTTGGTGCGGTAGCCCGCCCAATCCTCGAGGATCGCCTTGGCGCGCGGGCTGCCCGTGTACTTCAGGTGGTTGGTGATGAGCTGCGACAGGCGCTCCTCGTCATGCCCCGACATGTCGGCGAGGATGTCGACGCGGCCCTTGGTCTCGAGGTCGCCGTCCTGGTGGAAGCGGCGCATCAGGTCGTCTTCCTCCTCGACGGGTTCGAGATCGACCATCGAGAGGTTGCAGCGGGCCGAGAACGATCCGTCCTCGTCGAGCACGTAGGCGATGCCGCCGGACATGCCGGCCGCGAAGTTGCGCCCGGTCTCGCCGATCGACACGACGACGCCGCCGGTCATGTACTCGCAGCCATGGTCGCCCATGCCCTCGACCACGGTGATCGCGCCGGAGTTGCGCACGGCGAAGCGCTCGCCGGCCGAGCCGCGGATGTAGCACTCGCCGGCGATGGCGCCGTAGAGCACGGTGTTGCCGACCATGATCGTCCTGTCGGCGGGCGCCTTGAGGGCGTCGCTCGGCCGGATGATCAGCTTGCCGCCCGACAGGCCCTTGCCGACGTAGTCGTTGCCGTGGCCGGTGAGCTCGATCGTCACGCCGGCCGCGACCCAGGCGCCGAAGCTCTGGCCGGCGGTGCCGGCGAGCTTCACCACGATGGTGTCGTCGGGCAGGCCTTCGTGGCCGTGCGCCTTGGCGACGGCGCCCGACAGCATCGCGCCCGCCGTCCGGTCGGAGTTGCGGATCACGTCGTGCAGGACCACCGGCTCGCCGGTGTCGATCGCGTTCTGCGCGCCGGCGATCAGGCGGCGGTCGAGCACGTCGTCGATCGGGTGCTTCTGCGTCTCGACCCAGCGGATCGCCACGTCCGGCCCGACGTCGGGCCGGTGGAACAGCTTCGAGAAGTCGAGGCCGCGGGCCTTCCAGTGCTGGATCGCCTCGACCTTGTCGAGGAAGTCCGAGCGGCCGACGAGGTCTTCGAGCTTGGTGAAGCCCATCGCCGCCATCAGCTCGCGCAGCTCCTCGGCGACGTAGAAGAAGTAGTTCACCACGTGTTCGGGCGTGCCCTTGAAGCGCTTGCGCAGAACCGGGTCCTGCGTCGCGACGCCGACCGGGCAGGTGTTGAGGTGGCACTTGCGCATCATGATGCAGCCGGCCGCGATCAGCGGCGCGGTGGAGAAGCCGAACTGGTCGGCGCCGAGGAGCGCCGCGATCAGCACGTCGCGGCCGGTGCGGATGCCGCCGTCGGCCTGCAGCGCGACGCGGCCGCGCAGGTGGTTCATCACCAGCGTCTGCTGCGTCTCGGCCAGCCCCGTTTCCCACGGACCGCCGGCGTGCTTCAGCGAGGTCAGCGGCGCCGCGCCGGTGCCGCCGTCGAAGCCCGAGATGGTGATGTGGTCGGCCCGCGCCTTGGCGACGCCGGTGGCGACCGTGCCGACGCCGACCTCGGAGACGAGCTTCACCGACACGTCGGCCGCCGGGTTCACGTTCTTCAGGTCGTAGATCAGCTGCGCTAGATCCTCGATCGAGTAGATGTCGTGGTGCGGCGGCGGCGAGATCAGGCCGACGCCCGGGGTGGCGTAGCGGACCTTCGCGATCTTGGCGTCGACCTTGTGGCCGGGCAGCTGGCCGCCCTCGCCGGGCTTGGCGCCCTGCGCGACCTTGATCTGCATCATGTCGGCGTTGACGAGGTACTCGGTGGTGACGCCGAAGCGCCCCGACGCGACCTGCTTGATCGCCGAGCGGCGCGAGCGCCCGTCCGGCAGCGGCTTGAAGCGCTCGACCTCCTCGCCGCCCTCGCCCGAGTTCGAGCGTCCGCCGAAGGAGTTCAGGGCGATGGCCAGCGTCTCGTGCGCCTCCTTCGAGATCGAGCCGTAGGACATCGCGCCGGTGGCGAAGCGCTTGACGATCTCGGAGGCCGGCTCGACGCTCTCCAGCGCCACCGGCTCGCGCCCGATCTCGGGGGCGAGCTTGATCCGGAACAGGCCGCGCAGGGTCTTGAGCTGCTGCTCCTGGTCGTTCACCAGCCGGGCGTATTCGCGGTAGCGCTCGGGCACGCCGAGACGCACCGCATGCTGCAGCGTCGCGACCGTGTCGGGGGTCCAGGTGTGGGCCTCGCCGCGCAGCCGGTAGGCGTACTCGCCGCCGACGTCGAGGGCGTTGCGATAGATCGGCGCGTCGCCGAACGCGTCGGCGTGGCGGCGCACGGTCTCCTCGGCGATCTCGGCCATGCCGACGCCCTCGACCATCGTCGCCGTGCCGAAGAAGTCGCGCGCGACGAAGGCCGAGTTCAGCCCGATCGCGTCGAAGATCTGCGCGCCGCAATAGGACTGGTAGGTCGAGATGCCCATCTTCGACATGACCTTCAGCAGGCCCTTATCGATCGACTTGATGTAGCGGTAGATGATCTCCTCATCCAAGAGGTCCGGCGGGAACTCGTGCTTCATCGCCACCAGCGTCTCGAAGGCGAGATACGGGTTGATCGCCTCGGCGCCGTAGCCGGCCAGGCAGGCGAAGTGATGGATCTCGCGCGGCTCGCCCGATTCGACCACGAGGCCGACCGAGGTGCGAAGCCCCTTGCGGATCAGGTAGTTGTGCACGGCCGCCGTCGCGAGCAGCGCCGGGATCGGGATACGATCGGGGCCGACCGCGCGGTCGGACAGGACGATGATGTTGTAGCCGCCGCGCACCGCGACTTCCGCGCGGTCGCAGAGCCGGTCGAGCGCGCCGTTCATCGCCGCCGCGCCGGTCTCGGCCGGATAGGTGATGTCGAGGGTCTTTGTGTCGAAGCGGTCCTCGAAATGGCCGATCGAGCGGATCTTCTCGAGGTCCGTGTTGGTCAGGATCGGTTGGCGGACTTCCAGGCGCTTGCGGCGGGAGGCGCCTTCCATGTCGAGCAGGTTCGGGCGCGGGCCGATGAACGAGACGAGGCTCATCACGGCCTCCTCGCGGATCGGGTCGATCGGCGGGTTGGTGACCTGCGCGAAGTTCTGCTTGAAGTAGGTGTAGAGCGACTTCGACTTGTCGGACAAAGCCGAGAGCGGCGTGTCGGTGCCCATGGAGCCGACCGCCTCCTGGCCGGTCACGGCCATCGGCGCCATGAGCAGCTTGAGGTCTTCCTGGCTGTAGCCGAACGCCTGCTGGCGATCGAGCAGCGACACGTCGGTGCGGCTCTCGCGAGCGGTGACGGGCTTGAGATCCTCCAGCACGATCTGGGTGTTCTTCACCCAGTCGGCGTAGGGGTGCGCGGCCGCGAGCTCGCCCTTGATCTCCTCGTCGTCGACGATGCGGCCCTTCTCCAGGTCGATCAGAAGCATCCGGCCCGGCTGCAGGCGCCAGGACTGGACGATCTTCTCATCCGGGATCGGCAGCACGCCCATTTCTGAGGCGAGCACGACGAGGCCGTCGTCGGTGACGATGTAGCGGGCGGGGCGCAGTCCGTTGCGGTCGAGGGTCGCGCCGATCTGGCGGCCGTCGGTGAAGGCGACCGCCGCCGGGCCGTCCCACGGCTCCATCAGCGCGGCGTGGTACTCGTAGAAGGCGCGCCGCTCCTCGCTCATCAGCGGGTTGCCGGCCCAGGCCTCGGGGATGAGCATCATCATCGCGTGGGCGAGCGGGTAGCCGCCCATGACGAGGAACTCGAGCGCGTTGTCGAAGCACGCGGTGTCGGACTGGCCCTCGTAGGAGATCGGCCACAGCTTCGAGATGTCGTTGCCGAACAGGTCCGAATCGACGCTCGCCTGGCGGGCGGCCATCCAGTTCACGTTGCCGCGCAGCGTGTTGATCTCGCCGTTGTGCGCGACCATCCGGTAGGGGTGCGACAGGCGCCAGGTCGGGAAGGTGTTGGTGGCGAAGCGCTGGTGCACGAGGGCGATCGCCGAGACGAAGCGCTCGTCCTTCAGGTCGAGGAAGTAGTTCCCGAGCTGGTTCACCAGCACCATGCCCTTGTAGACGATGGTCCGGCTCGACACGGAGACGGGATAGAACTCCATCACCCGCGGGTCCTTCAGGCCGTAGACGCGGCCGGAGATCACCTTGCGGGCGACGTAGATCCGCCGCTCGAACGCGTCGCCGTCGGCCGCGGAGGCCGGGCGCCCGATGAAGAGCTGGCGGTGATGCGGCTCGGTCGCCTTCACGGCGACGCCGAGGTCCTCGGGATCGACCGGCACGTCGCGCCAGCCGAGCAGGGGAAGCCCCTCGGCGGCGAGCGACTGCTCGACGATGGATTCGATGATCGCGCGCGACTCCTCGGCCTTCGGCATGAACAGCTGCGCGATGGCGTAGTCGCCGGCCGGCGGCAGCTCGAAGCCGAGCCGCGAACACTCCTCGGCGAAGAAGGCGTGCGGGATCTGCGTGAGGATGCCGCAACCGTCGCCCATCTTCGGGTCGGCGCCGACCGCGCCGCGATGGTCGAGGTTCTCCAGGATCTTCAGGCCCTGCTCGACGATGGCATGGGTGCGCCGGTCGTGCATGTCGGCGACGAAGCCGACGCCGCAGCCGTCCTTCTCGTTGCGCGGATCGTAGGCACCCTGGGCGACCGGCATCGCCGGATCGCGCACCACGAGCGGCGCGACGCCGTCGCGCGAAGCCGGCGCGGTGTCCGGGTCGAGGTTTCCGCTCACGGTCATGTCCGCATTCCCGAAAGCCGCCATGCCCACCATCCCCGAAAGTTCGAAAAGTTCGACCAGACCCGTCCGAACGTCCATGCCCGCCGACGCGAGCACGTTTCATGCCCGACACTCAAGCGAGGCCGGGCCAGTCATCTTGTCTCGTCGGGTCTCGGGAGGGTCCTCGGTGGAGGAAGCGCCCGCAACCCGCGGGCTCGCACCGGCCCGATGTCAGCCGGCGTGGGCCCGGATCGCCTCGACGGCGACCGGCTTGAGATCTCGTTTCGACGTCACGATGATCACGTGCCGAAACCCTCTACCCCGGACCCTTAGGTCTCGCAGCGCGGCGTCCATCACGCGCGCCCACCGGAAATGGGACAGTCATACTGTCCTAACGCTGCAAATTGGCAGATTTCAAATATTCCAGCAAGGCCCACACACCGGCAAAAGCGGCGTTTTGATGCCGCATCCCACGCCTTCCCTGCTCGATCCGAGCGCCAGGAGCGACCGAACGCCGTCGAACTACATCGGGAATCAGCCGCTTGCCGCCCGAATTCTCCCGCAATTGCGCCCGAATCGTCCCGTCAATGGCGAACGCCGAGCACAAGCGGCATGCGGGGCAACGACCCTGCCGGAATGGCCGAAGGACACGCGGGACGCGGTCCTTCGGCGTGGGGCCCGCTCCGGATCGTCGTCCGGCCTCGACGAAACTCCCCGGTGCGGGGCGAGCGCCGCAGGAGGTCGGGCGATTTTGTGAGAGCGTGACCCGGATGTCAGCCGTGAACCCATTCCATCGTCGTCTTCGCGCGAGCCTCTCGGCCTGCGCCCTGCTGATCGGCGCCACCGGCGCGGCGCAGGCGCAATACGCCTTCGACGACGCGATCATGCCGCCCCGCGCGGTGGCCTGGCGCCTGAGCGAGCGCGGCTTCAGCGGCATCAGCCGGCCGCGCTTCGACGGCCGCGCCTACGTCGTCGAGGCGCTCAACCCGAACGGCGCCCGCGTGCGCCTGTTCGTCGACGCGCGGGACGGTGCGATCCTCGGCCGCCAACGCCTCGACGACGGCCCGGTGGTGATCGCTCGCCCGGCCCCCGGCTATGGCTGGACCGAGGAGGACGCGATGCCGCGGAGCCCGATGCGGCAGGCCGAGCGACTTCTTCCGCCAGGCGACATCCCGATGCCGGAGAACCGCGGCGTGCCCCTGCGCCGACCTGTGCCGCACTCAGACTTCGCACGGCCCGAGGGCGGACCAGACACCTACGGCCGCACGCTCGCAGAGCCGAACCCGCACGGGATCAACCCGGATCGCCGCGGGCCGGTCGAGGCGCCGCGCCGGCTCGCACGCACCGGCAACCCGACCCGGGGGCCGGACGGTAGGACGCTCGACGGGAAGACGCTCGACGGCAAGAACCCGGACGGCAGGGCGCAGGCGCGCACCGTTCCCGAGGTGCCGAAGCTGCGCCCGGTGGAGGCCGCCAAACCCGAGCCGAAGCCGGAAGCGCCCGTCGCGACGGCGGAGCCGCCGAAGGCGGCCGCGCCTGCCGTCATCGCGACGCCCGCAGCGGTTCAGCCGCCCGCGGACGGCACGGTGGCGAAATCCCCAGAGACCAAGGCTTCAGAGACCAAGGCGGCGGAAGCAAAGCCCCCCGCTGCGAAGCCGGCCGAGCAGACTTGGCAGAACCCGCCCGAGACCAAGCGCAACGTCCGCGTCATCGGCGGCGCGACCCTGGTGCCGGGTGCGCCCGACAAGGATGCGCAGACCCCGTAACCTGAAGCCTCAAGCTACCCAGGCGTCCAGGCGCTCGTCCCCGCAGAAGACCGTGAACGAATCGGCGCGGGCGATGGCGCAGAGCGTCATGCGGTGGAGGCGGGCCCGGTCGATGGCGAGCGAGGTCGGCGCCGAGATCGCGACCAGGACCGACGCGCCGAAATGAGCCGCCTTCTCGACCATCTCGAACGAGCAGCGGCTGGTGATCACCAGGAAACCTTCGGCCGGGTCGGTGCCTGCGCGGATCAGCGCGCCGATCAGCTTGTCGAGGGCGTTGTGCCGGCCGACATCTTCCCGCACAGCCACGAGGCTACCGTCGAGACCTGCCCAGGCCGCTGCATGCACCGCGCGCGTCTCGCGCCCGAGCGCCTGGGCGTCACCGAGGTCGGACAGAGCGCGCGCGATCGCCTCCGGCCGGACGCTCACGGCCGTGGACGCGTCGCGCATCTCCGCCCGCGGCAGGGCGGCGAGGTCCTCGATCCCGCAGACGCCGCAGCCGGTGCGCCCGCTGATCGCGCGCTTGCGGGCGAGGTGCTCGCGCAGCCGGCCCGGCGCGAGGTCCACCAGCAACCGTAGCCCGCCCTCGCCCCGCTCGACCGCGGCGCCGCGGATCTCGTCGGCCGAGGCGACGATGCCCTCGGTGAGGCTGAAGCCGTAGGCGAAATCCTCGAGATCGGCGGGCGTCGCCATCATCACCGCGTAGGGCACGCTTCCGTAGACGAGGTTGACCGGCATCTCGACGGCGAGCGCACGCTCGCCGTCGCGCGGCTCCGGCGCGGCGTAGGCGACGACGCGCGTCGCCACCCGCACCGCCGTCTCCGGTCTGCTCCGCCCGGTCCGCATTCCGTCCGCCATTCCGCTGGTCCCGCCGATCGCCCCCGCATCCGCCTCATAGCAGGCGGCGACCCGGACCGCGCCTGCGGCGATGCTGCCCCCGCCTCATGCAATGCTTCCGGCCCCTGCGGCGATGCTTTCGGTGGTGCCGCGACGCATCCGGAAAGCGTGCGATGCGACGCTTGTGCGGTTGCACCTTGCACGACCTTGTGGTCTGACACCGCGATCGGATACCCGGGCATCGCGCCGACAGGGCGTCCAACTCCGCCGGACGACACCGCGGGCCTCGTACAAGCAAGACGCGGGCGGTCGACGGAGCGTAACGTGACCAAGGGGAGCCACGAGAGGCACATGCGGACGGCGCAGACGAAACACCGCTCCAAGAGGGGGCTCGCCGCGTTCGGCGCGTTGCTCCTGACGTCGTCGCAGGCCCTGGCCGCCGGCATCGGCCAGCCCGAGCCCTGGCAGATGACCCGCCAGGTTCCGGTCACCGAGAACGCGCGCGACATCCTCCAGTTCGAGTCGTGGGTGCACTGGCTCTCGCTCGCGATCTGCGTGTTCGTGCTCGGGCTGATCCTGTGGTGCATCTACCGCTTCAGCGAGAAGCGGAACCCGACGCCCTCGAAGACCACCCACAACACCTTGATCGAGGTGGCCTGGACGATCGTCCCGGTGCTGATCCTCGTCGCCGTCGCAATCCCCTCGTTCCGCCTGTTGCGCGTTCAGCTCTCGGATCCGAAGTCCGACGTGATGATCAAGGTGACCGGCCACGCCTGGTACTGGTCCTACGAGTACCCCGCAGACCAGGGCGGCGGCTTCTCGTTCGATGCCAACATCGACGAGGACAAGCAGCCGCGCCTGCTCCAGGCCGACAACGAGATGGTCGTGCCGGTGAACAAGATCGTGAAGATCCAGGTCACCGCCGCCGACGTGATGCACTCGTGGGCGATGCCGTCCTTCGGCTTCAAGATCGACGCCGTGCCGGGCCGCCTCAACCAGTTCTGGTTCAAGGCCGACCGCGAGGGCACGTATCACGGCCAGTGCTCCGAGCTCTGCGGCCAGCGCCACGCCTACATGCCGATCGTCGTGCGCGTCGTGAACGATGAGGCCTACGCGGCCTGGCTCGGCGAGGCGAAGACCAAGTACGCCCGCATCGACGACGGGTCCAAGTTCGCCGACGCCCGATAGAGGGCGCGCCTCGGGCCGGTGCCTCGACCGCGCCGGCCCGACCCACCGAGATCTCGAGAGACACGCACAAGGCTCAGCTCAGATGGCAACCGCCGCAGCGCATGCAGGGGCCCACGAGGCCCACGACCACAAACCTTCCTTCTTCGCCCGCTGGTTCCTCTCCACGAACCACAAGGATATCGGCACGCTCTACCTGCTGTTCGCGTTCTGCGCGGGCATGATCGGCGCGTTCCTGTCGTTCGGCATCCGGATGGAGATGGAGGCGCCCGGCCTCCAGTACTTCTCCAATCCGCAGACCTACAACGTCTTCGTGACCGGCCACGGCCTCATCATGGTGTTCTTCATGGTGATGCCGGCATTGATCGGTGGGTTCGGTAACTGGTTCGTCCCTCTGATGATCGGCGCGCCGGACATGGCCTTCCCGCGCATGAACAACGTCTCGTTCTGGCTGACGGTGGCGGGCTTCTGCAGCCTGATCTGCTCGCTGTTCGTCGAGGGCGCGCCTGGCGCGTCCGGCGCCGGCACCGGCTGGACCGTGTACCCGCCGCTCTCGACCGCGGGCCACCCCGGCCCGGCCGTCGACTTCGCGATCTTCGCGCTGCACCTGTCCGGCGCCGGCTCGATCCTCGGGGCGATCAACTTCATCACCACGATCCTGAACATGCGCGCCCCCGGCATGACGCTGCACAAGATGCCGCTCTTCGCCTGGGCCGAACTCGTCACCGCATTCCTGCTGCTGCTGTCGCTCCCGGTCCTCGCCGGCGCGATCACCATGCTGCTCACCGACCGCAACTTCGGCACCACCTTCTTCGACCCGGCCGGCGGCGGCGACCCGATCCTGTACCAGCACCTGTTCTGGTTCTTCGGTCACCCCGAAGTGTACATCATGATCCTGCCGGCCTTCGGCATCGTCTCGCACATCATCGCCACGTTCTCGCGCAAGCCCGTCTTCGGCTACCTCGCGATGGCTTACGCGATGGTCGCGATCGGCGTCGTCGGCTTCGTCGTGTGGGCGCACCACATGTATACGGTGGGCCTGTCGCTGCAGACGCAATCGTACTTCGTCTTCGCCACCATGGTCATCGCGGTGCCCACCGGCGTGAAGATCTTCTCCTGGATCGCGACGATGTGGGGCGGCTCGATCCGCTTCACCGCGGCGATGCACTGGGCGGTGGGCTTCATCTTCCTGTTCACGGTCGGCGGCGTCACCGGCGTCGTGCTCGCGAACTCGGCCGTCGACAAGTACCTGCACGACACCTACTACGTCGTCGCGCACTTCCACTACGTGCTCTCGCTCGGCGCCGTGTTCATCATCTTCGCGGGTATCTACTACTGGTTCCCGAAGATGACCGGCCACATCATCCCCGAGTGGGCCGGCAAGCTGCACTTCTGGCTGGCCTTCATCGGCGCGAACGTCCTGTTCTTCCCGATGCACTTCCTTGGTCTCGCCGGCATGCCGCGTCGTTACGCCGACTACCCGGAGGCCTTCGCCGGCTGGCACAAGGTCTCGACCTACGGCGGCCACATCTTCGGCCTCGGCATGATGGTGTTCGTCATCGGCGTGATCCTCGCCTTCCGCTCGAAGGAGCGGGCCGCGGACAACCCCTGGGGTCCCGGTGCGACCACGCTGGAGTGGACGCTGTCCTCGCCGCCGCCCTTCCACCAGTTCGAGACGCTGCCCCGCATCGTCGACGAGCCGGGCCACCACTGATCGGAAGCGTTTTCGAGTGAGGTGGAATCCGGCTCACGTGGAGAAAACGCGACCAACAGGAAACGAAGTGGGTTTCGCGTAAGCGGAATCGACGACCATCGCGGGGGCTGCGCTTGCAGCCCCCGCCCTTCCCTGGACCCTTTCCGCGAAGGGTCCCGGCAAGGGCGGTGCGACGGTCCCGTCTGAGCGAAGCTCGGCGGGATCCCCCCTTTTCCGGGTGAGCCTTGCCCGGACGTTTGGACCTGTTCCGGTTCGCGTCTACCCGCGGCGGAACGAGCGCTCCCGCCGCGCGGGCTCGAGTGCGAAAAGCAGAATGGTTGCGGTGTCCATGACCACCCTGTCGAACAGCATGCCCGTCGGAGTGCCGCCGGTCCCCGTCGTCGGCGGCGACGTGCCGGACTATTTCGCTCTCCTGAAGCCGCGGGTGATGGTGCTGGTGATCTTCACCGCGCTGGTCGGCATGGTCGTGTCGCACGGCCACGTCCCGCCGGCCGTGGCCGTGATCTCGCTGCTGATGATCGCGATCGGCGCGGGCGCATCGGGCTGCCTCAACATGTGGTGGGATGCCGACATCGACGCGATCATGACGCGCACCGCCAAGCGCCCGATCCCCGACGGCCGCATCCAGCCGAACGAGGCGCTGGCCTTCGGCTTGGTGCTCTCGGTCGGCTCGGTGATGGTGCTCGGGCTCGCCGCCAACTGGCTCTCGGCGGGCCTGCTCGCCTTCACCATCGTGTTCTACGCGGTGATCTACTCGATGTGGCTGAAGCGGGCGACCGCGCAGAACATCGTCATCGGCGGTGCGGCCGGCGCCCTCCCCCCGGTGATCGGCCAGGCGGTCGTCAGCGGTTCGGTCGGCATCGAGTCGCTGGTCCTGTTCGCGATCATCTTCATCTGGACGCCGCCGCACTTCTGGGCGCTCGCTCTGGTGAAGGCTGGTGAGTACGCCAAGGCCGGCATCCCGATGATGCCGAACACCGCCGGCCCGACCTCGACCCGCCGCCAGATCATCTACTACACCCTGTTGCTCGCGCCGCTCGGCCTCGTGCCGGTCTGGCTCGGCTTCGCCGGCCTGCTCTACGCGGTCGTCGCCGTGGTCGGCGGCCTTGGGATGCTCGCCTTCAGCGTGCAGGTCTACCGCAACCGCGAGGGCGAGGCGGAGAAGAAGGCCGCGATGGGGATGTTCGGCTTCTCGATCCTCTACCTGTTCGTGCTGTTCTCGGCGCTGCTCGCCGAGCAGAGCCTCGGCCTGTTCCGCCCGGTCTTCGCCTGATGGAATACGATCCGCACGGCTTCCCCAAGATCGAGATGCGCCCCCTCACCCCCGAGGAGGAGGCGCGGCGACGCAAGCGTTCAATCGCGATCGCCCTGGCGCTCGGCGCCATGGTGCTGCTGTTCTTCGTCCTGACGATCGCCAAGCTCGGACCGCAAATCCTGAACCGGCCGCTGTAGAATGAGCATGCCGAACCCGAACCGGACGATGCTGCGCACCGCCTTCGCCTGCGCGGGCATGGCCGTCGGCATGATCGGCCTCGCCTTCGCGTCGGTGCCGCTCTACGACGCGTTCTGTAAGGCGACCGGCTACGACGGCACGCCGCGCCAGGGGCCGGCGCTCACGGCCGGCGTTTCGACCGACGACAGCATGGTCGTACACTTCGACACCAACGTGTCGGCCTCGCTGCCGTGGCGGTTCAAGGCGGAATCGCGTCGCGTCGAGGCGCGACTCGGCGAGACTAAGACGGTGTTCTTCCAGGTGAAGAACACCGGCGCGACGCCCTCCACCGGCGTCGCCACCTTCAACGTCCAACCCGGCCTGATGGGCAGCTACTTCGTCAAGATCGAGTGCTTCTGCTTCAAGGAGCAGACGCTGCAGCCGGGCGAGGCCCTGGACGTGCCGGTGGTGTTCTACATCGATCCCGAAGTGCGCAAGGATTCGAACACGGCGCACCTCTCGGAGATGACGCTGTCCTACACCTACTTCGCGTCGAAGAACGGTGAGCCGATCCCGGCGGCTATCGCCGCCACGGGCACCACCGGCACGAAGCGCGACTTCTGACTGCGCGCGGATTTCCGGGCGCACCCGGTTTTCCCCACGCGGGAAGCGTGACAACACGCGCCCGCCTCCGCTAAGGGTGCGGGCAGACCGGACGGGTCGAACAGCCCAAATTCGGCGTATCAGAGTACACGGACCGCGAGCCGGCGACGGCGCAGGACCGACGGGGTCGAGGAGAGACGGGTAAGATGGCCGAGGCGCACGCCAAGAATCACGACTTCCACATCCTTGCACCGAGCCCTTGGCCGCTCATCGGCGCCTTCTCCGGCTTCGTGATGGCCTTCGGCGCCGTGTTCTGGATGAAGAGCCTGCAGATCGGCACGCTCACCCCGGGCCCCTACATCTTCGGCGCCGGCACGCTCGGCGTGCTCTACACCATGTTCTCGTGGTGGAAGGACGTGGTCCACGAGGCCAACCACGGCGACCACACCCGCGTGGTGCAGCTTCACCACCGCTACGGCATGATAATGTTCATCGCCTCCGAGGTGATGTTCTTCGTCGCTTGGTTCTGGGCCTACTTCGAGGCGGCGCTCTACACCGCCGACCCGATCCAGGCTTCCCGCGTCGGCTTCACCGGCGGCGTCTGGCCGCCGAAGGGCATCGAGGCCTTCGACCCCTGGCACCTGCCGCTGCTCAACACGCTGATCCTGCTCACCTCGGGCACGACGGTGACCTGGGCGCACCACGCCCTGCTGCACGACGATCGCAAGGGTCTGAAGTACGGCCTGTGGCTCACCGTCATCCTCGGCGTGCTGTTCACCGCGTGCCAGGCCTACGAGTACGGTCACGCGCATTTCGGCTTCGCCGGCAGCATCTACTCGTCGACCTTCTTCATGGCGACGGGCTTCCACGGCGCGCACGTCCTCATCGGCACGATCTTCCTCGGGATCTGCCTGTACCGCGCCTATCTCGGCCAGTTTACGGTCAAGCAGCACCTCGGCTTCGAGTTCGCCGCCTGGTACTGGCACTTCGTCGACGTGGTGTGGCTGTTCCTGTTCGCCGCCATCTACGTCTGGGGTTCTGGCGCCGGTCACGCGGCCCACTGACCGCGACCGGGCCTCGATCCCCTGTGACGCAGGGGGGGATTGCGTGGAAGGGCGGCTCAGGCCGCCCTTTTTCGTATCCAAGACCCCATATCGTGGTGGAGGCCGACGTATCGTTCGTCGCCGGGGGGCCTCACCTCATGCAAGGAACCTGAGCTTGGCCCGGACCTACACGCCACAAGCCCCGATCTCGACCGGCCTGCGGGGCCGCTGCCCCCGCTGTGGCGAAGGCCACCTGTTCAAGGGTTTCCTCACCGTCGCCCCCTCCTGCGAAGCCTGCGGCCTCGATTACGGGATGTTCGATTCCGGCGACGGCCCGGCCTTCTTCGTGATGTCGATCGTCGGCATCTTCGTGGTCGGCCTCGCCCTTTGGATGGAGATCACCTACCAGCCGCCGATGTGGGTCCACGGGCTCGTGGCGGGCTCGCTCTCCGTAGGCTTGAGCCTCCTTCTGGTACGCCCGCTGAAGGGCATGCTGCTCGCCCTGCAATATGCGAACAAGGCCGAGCAGGGGCGCTTCGAGCCGTGACCGCGGCCGAGACCGCCCCGCGGACGCGCCCCGGCGCGATCCGCGATCTGTTCCCCCCGGCGCTCGCGACGCTGATCGCCCTGGCGATCCTGCTCGGGCTCGGCGTGTGGCAGTTCGAGCGCAAGGGCGAGAAGGAGGCGCTGATCGCCCGCATCGTCTCCCGCTCGCAGGCCGAACCGGTGGCGCCGCCCGCCGACTGGAACCCCACGCGCGACGAGTTCGAGCACGTCCGCGTCGCCGGGCGCTTCCTCAACGACCGCGAGACCCTGGTGCACGGGCTCGCGGCCGGTGAGACGCCGGGCCGGGCGCTGCAGGGCTACTACGTGATCACGCCGTTCCGGCGCGACGACGGCGGGACCGTGCTGGTCAACCGCGGCTTCGTGCCGACCGAGCTGAAGGACCAGGCCGACCGTCGCGACGGGCTGGTCGAAGGCGAGACCACCATCGTCGGCCTGCTGCGCGGAAGCGAGCCGAGGACGATGTTCGTGCCGGCGCCGGACCCCGTGCGCAACGAGTGGTTCAACCGCGACGTGCCCGGCATCGCCGCCGCGCGCGGGTTCCCGGACGCCGCGCCCTACCTGATCGAGGTCGACGCCACCCCCGGGAGCAAGACCTGGCCGCGCGGCGGGCAGCTCCGGGTCGACCTGCCGAACAACCACCTGCAATACGCCTTCACTTGGTTCGGCATCGCCGCCTGCCTGCTCGGCGTCTTTTCCGTTTTCGCCTGGAAGCGCCTGCACGAGCTCGAGCCGCCTGCCGCCTGAGTCGCACTTGCGGCGGCGGTGAGGCCGGCTAAACTCGCCGCGTTCGATGGCGGAGTGGTCCCTGATGCGCTGCTGGCTCGCCTTGTTCCTCGCCTTCGCACTGACGCCGGCGCACGCGGCCGACGACGGCGCGCGTGACGCGGCGCGTGCGACCATCACCCGCCAGGCCGAAGCGCTGGTGCGCGACGACGCCACCACCGCCTACGCCCAGGCGGCGCCGTCGATCCAGGGCATGTTCCCGACCGCGGACGTGTTCCTCGGCATGGTCCGCAACAGCTACCGCCCGGTCTACCGCCACCGCAGCTTCGTCTTCGGCAAGCTGCTCGACCTCGGCGACGGCGCCCTGTCGCAGGACGTGGCGATCCAGGACGAGGACGGCATCGATTGGACCGCCGTCTACAGCCTCGAGCGCGGCGCGGACGGCCAATGGCGCATCAGCGGCTGCCGGCTGATGAAGGCCGAGGGCACGAACGCCTGAACGGCGACGGCCTGCGTAGAGCCCTCGATCCTGCAGGGCGCTTGCAGAAGGCACGACACCGTCATTCCGGGTCGCCATAGGCGAGCCTGGAATCCAGAACCGCCGACGGTGGAAAGTCCTGCTCGACCTGTGGTTCTGGATCCAGGGCTCCGCTGCGCGGCTCCGGGATGACGCAGCGGTGCAAGTGAGTTTCCGAAAAGCGAATCGCCGTCTGCGATCCTCCCTCGGTTCAGGCGAGAGGCCGCCGAGCCGTGTGGCGGACGCCGAGGATGACGATCTTGTCGTCCCCGATGCGGTCGGCGACGGCATAGGAATAGGGCCGCACGACCATCCGCCGCCCCCCTGGGCGAGCCGTCGCGGCGCCGGCCTGGGGTTGTTGCTGCAACACATCGATCACGGCGCGGATACGTTCCTGCACGTTGTGCGCGCCGGTCGGATGCTGCTCGCCGATCGTCGTCAGGATGCGGTCGAGCTGACGTGCGGCTGGAAGGGTGAAACGCAGCCTCACAGGCCGTGCTTGGCCCAGATGGCGCGCACCTCGGCATCCGTGGCGAACTCGGGGCGGTCGGCGGCCCGCTCGGATTCGTCCAGTCCCGCAGTTTCCTCAGGCGTGAACCGATAAACGGCCGTGTCGTCGCCGACGAAGGCCAGCACCACCCGCGCAACCTCGTCCTGCATCTCGGGGGAAAGCCCGCGTGCGGTGGCCACCGCCTTTTCGAGGAGATCCGTCATGCTCGCATGATGGCCGGAATCGGCGGACGGCAAAAGCGGAATCGATGGCGTCGCCACAGGCTCGGTCGGCCATCGCGAGCGCGATCCTTCTCAGGCGGCCGCGAAAGCCGAGGGCGATCTGTGGCCGACCCCGTTTCGACAGGCCCGAACCGATCGTGTAGAGGGGGCGCCTTCCCCGGAGGCCCCCGTGCTGCACGTCTCGACCCGCGGATCCGCCGCGCCGCTCTCGTTTTCCGATGCCCTGCTCGCCGGGCTCGCCCGCGACGGCGGGCTCTACGTGCCCGAGGCGTGGCCGACGATCACGAAACCGGAAATCGCGGGGCTCGCGGGCAAGCGCTACGCCGACGCCGCCAAGCTGGTGCTGCGCCCCCTGATCGACGGCGAGATCGCCGACGCCGACCTCGATCGGATGATCGAGGAGGCCTACGCCACCTTTCGCCACCCGGCGATCTGCCCGCTGACCCAGCTCGACGACAACCTGTTCCTGCTCGAGCTCTTCCACGGCCCGACGCTCGCGTTCAAGGACGTGGCGATGCAGCTGCTCGGGCGCCTGATGGACCACGTGCTCCGCGCCCGCGGCAGCCGCGCCACCATCGTCGGCGCGACCTCGGGCGACACCGGCAGCGCCGCGGTCGAAGCCTTCGGCGGGCTCGACCAGGTCGACGTCTTCATCCTGTTCCCGCACGGCCGCGTGTCGGAGGTGCAGCGCCGGCAGATGACCTCGGTCGACGCGCCCAACGTCCACGCGCTCGCGGTCGACGGTAACTTCGACGACTGCCAGAACATGGTGAAGGCCATGTTCCAACACGGCGACTTCGCCGACGCGGTGAAGCTCTCGGGCGTGAACTCGATCAACTGGGCCCGGGTCGCGGCGCAGGCGGTGTACTACTTCACCAGCGCGGTGGCGCTCGGCGCGCCGCACCGCAAGGTGTCGTTTTCGGTGCCGACGGGCAATTTCGGCGACGTGCTGGCGGGCTGGGTCGCCAAGCGCATGGGGCTGCCGATCGAGCGCCTGATGATCGGCACCAACGCCAACGACATCCTGGCGCGCACCCTGGAGCACGGCGCCTACGAGCTGCGCGGCGTCCACGCGACCACCTCGCCCTCGATGGACATCCAGATCTCCTCGAACTTCGAGCGGCTTCTGTTCGAGGCGCTCGGCCGCGACGCGTCCGCCCTCGGCCGGCTGATGGCGGGCCTGAAGCAGTCCGGCGGCTTCACCCTCGACGACGCGGTGCTCTCTGCGGTGCGGGCGGAGTTCGACGCCACCGCCGTGTCCGAGCCCGACGTGATGGACGAGATCGCCCAGACCCATGCTGCCACCGGCATGGTGCTCGATCCCCACAGCGCCATCGGCGTGCGCGCCGCCCGCCGCCTGCTGAAGCGGGACCCGGCGACGCCGGTCGTCGCGCTGGCCACGGCGCATGCCGCGAAGTTCCCCGACGCGGTGAGCCGCGCCACCGGGGGCCTGCGCCCCGCCCTCCCCCCGCACCTCGCCGACCTGATGGACCGGCCGGAGCGGATGACACGAGTGGGCAACGACCAGGCCGAGGTCGAGGCCCTGATCCGGGATCGCGCTCGCATCACGAGGGGCGCATGAACGACGGGCAGGATTCGGTCGGCCACTCCGACGGGAAACCGTCGGCAAGCGCGAATGCGCATCGGCGCCGGTGCGCCGGAACGCCCTTGAGGCGTCTGCATCGAGGGCAACAACGATGAACCAGCACTTCGCCACACACGCCGCCTCGCCGGGCCTGCGCATCACCACCTTGGACAACGGCGTCACCGTCGCGACGGAGGCGATGCCCGGCGTCGCCACCGCGACGCTCGGCGTCTGGGTCGGGGCCGGATCGCGCCACGAGCGTCCGGACGAGAGCGGCCTGAGCCACCTCATCGAGCACATGGCGTTCAAGGGCACGCGCACGCGCTCGGCCCGCGCCATCGCCGAGGACATCGAGAACCTCGGCGGCGAGATCAACGCCGCGACCTCGGCCGAAGGCACGAGCTACACGGCGCGGGTGCTCGGCGAGGATGTCGGCACCGCGCTCGACGTGCTCGGCGACATCCTGACCGATTCCGTGTTCGACGCGGGCGAGCTCGCCCGCGAGAAGGGCGTGATCCTGCAGGAGCATGCCGGGATCGAGGATACGCCGGACGACGTGGTCTACGACGCCTTCACCGAGGCCGCGTTCCCCGACCAGCCGATCGGCCGCCCGATCATCGGCCGGCCTGAGACGATCAAGAGCTTCGACGAGGCCGGCATCCGCGCCTACCTCGCCCGCGAATACACCCCCGACCGCTTCGTGGTCGCCGCCGCGGGCGCCGTCGAGCACGAGGCCTTCGTGGCGTCGGCCGAGCGCCATTTCGGCGGCATGGCGAAGGCGGCGGCGCCCGAGGCGATCCCGGGAACCTACGGCGGCGGCGAGCGGCGCATGCCGAAGAAGCTCGAGCAGGCCAACCTCGTGATCGGCCTGCCCGGCCTGTCGTTCCGCGACGAGGCCTACTACGCCCTTCACATGTTCTCGCAGGTGCTCGGCGGCGGGCTGACTTCGCGGCTGTGGCAGGAGGTGCGCGAGACCCGCGGCCTCGCCTACGAGATCCAGGCCTTCCACTGGCCGTTCTCCGATTGCGGCCTGTTCGGCATCGGCGCGGCGACCTCCGGCGCGGACCTGCCCGAGCTCGTCGAGGTGACGCTGGAGGCGACCGCGCGGGCCGCCCGCGACCTCGACACCGTCGAGATCGCCCGGGCCAAGGCGCAGCTGAAGGTCTCGCTGCTCTCCGCGCTGGAGACGCCGGGCGGCCGGATCGAGCGCAACGCCCGCCAGATCCTCGCCTGGGGCCGGGTGATCCCGGCGGACGAAGTGATCGCCAAGGTCGATGCCGTGACGGTGGACCACGTGCGCGCGGCCGGCCTCGCCGTCCTCGCCGGCGCGCCGACGCTCGCCGCCATCGGGCCGATCAAGAAGCTGCCGTCCCTCGACCGGATCACCGCGGCTTTGCGCGCCGCCTGAACGCGGCCGGGGACGCCCCCCTCAGGAGCGTCCCGAAACTTGTTTTGGCCGCAAAAGCGAGCGATCTGCGGCCCGAACGATCGCGCAGACCAGCGGTGGGTGACGCCGGCCGCCGGGCCTCAGCCGCCTTGCTCACGGTTAATCCCGCCTCTACCACTGCGCGGAACCTGAGCCGTACTCGCCGCCGTACCCGGCCGGAACACTCGCCCGTTGCGCATCCTCGCCCTCTCCCTCGCACTCCTCGGCGGCCTTCTGTTCAGCGGTTCCGCGCGGGCCGTCGAGGCGGTGCGGGTCACCCTCGACGCGCCGGTCATCGACCTGACCACGGCGATCGAGCGTTACCGCTCGGACGGCGACCTGATCCAGATCTCCACGGCGCCCGGCAAGGACGGCATCGTCCGCCGCATCGTCGTGAAGGCGCGCGATGCCGGCGCGCGGCCCGACTGGATGGTGTTCGCGCTCACCAACGACACCGACGAGCAGATCGAGCGCATCCTCGTGGCGCCGCACTTCCGGCTGGTCGATTCCGGCGTGGTCTGGCCCGATCTCGGCGGCTCGCGCATCGCCGCGATCACCGCGAGCCAGGGCATCCGGCCCGAGCGCAACGAGAACCCCGAGGCGGACGAGTTCGTCATCACCCTCGATCCCGGCACGACGATCACCTACGTCGCCGAGCTGCGCGGCCCCAACATCCCGCAGGTGCACCTCTGGGATCAGGACGCCTACCGCAAGAAGGCCGCCGGGCTGACGCTGTACAAGGGAATCATCATCGGCATCAGCGGCTTGCTGGCGCTGTTCCTGACAATCGTTTTCGTGGTCAAGGGCGCGATCATCTTCCCCGCGGCCGCCGCCCTGGCGTGGTCGGTTCTCGCCTACGCCTGCATCGACTTCGGCTTCCTGCAGCGGGTCTTCCCCGTCACCGAGCTGGCCGAGCGGGTCTACCGCGCCTCAGCCGAGGCGGTGCTGGCGGCGACCCTGCTGGTGTTCCTGTTCGCTTACCTCAACCTTTCGCGTTGGCACGTGCGCTACAGCCACGTGGCGTTCTTCTGGCTGACCTTCCTCGCCGGCCTCGTCGGGCTGGCCCTGTTCGATCCGCCGGTGGCGGCGGGCGTGGCGCGCATCTCGATCGCGGCGGTGGCCGGCGTCGGGCTGCTGCTGATCGCGTACCTTGCCGCCCACAACGGCTACGACCGCGCCATCCTGCTCGTCCCGACCTGGACGCTTCTGGTGGTCTGGGTCACCGCCGCGGGCTTCGCGGTGACCGGACAGATCGGCAGCGAGCTGACCCAGCCCGCGCTGATCGGCGGCCTGGTGCTGATCGTCATGCTGATCGGCTTCACGGTGATGCAGCACGCCTTCGCCGGCGGCGGCCTCACCCACGCCCTGGTCTCCGACACCGAGCGGCGAGCGCTGGCGCTCACCGGCGCCGGCGACGTGGTGTTCGACTGGGACGTGCCGGGCGACCGCGTCTTCGCCGGCCAGGAGATCGAGGTCCAGCTCGGCCTCAAGCGTGGGGCGCTCGAAGGCCCGGCGGCGAACTGGCTCGGGCTGCTCCACCCGTTCGACATCGAGCGCTACTCGGCGACCCTCGACACCATGATCGAGGAGCGCCGCGGTCGCATCGTCCACGACTTCCGCCTGCGCACCACCGGCGGGGCCTACTATTGGTATCGCCTCAAGGCGCGCCCGGTGATCGGCAATGACGGCGAGGTCATCCGCATCGTCGGCACCATCGCCGACGTCACCGAGATCAAGACCGCCGAGGAGCGCCTGCTGCACGACGCCGTGCACGACAGCCTGACCGGCCTGCCCAATCGCGAGCTGTTCGGCGACCGGCTCGACGCGGCGCTCGCCTTCGCGAGCCAGGACCCGCGCCTGAAGCCGACGGTGATCGTCCTCGACATCGACCGGTTCAAGGGCATCAACGACGCGATCGGCCTCTCGGCCGGCGATTCGATCCTGCTCACCCTGTCGCGCCGGCTCGGGCGCCTGCTGCGGCCGCAGGACACGCTGGCGCGAGTGGCCGGCGACGAGTTCGCGGTCATCCTCCTGTCGGAGCGCGAATCCGACCGCATCCTGGCCTTCGCCGAGATGATCCGCCGCGCCATCGCGACGCCGATCACCTATGCCGACCGCGAGATCTTCCTCACCGTCTCGATCGGCCTGGCGCTGCACGAGACCGGGGCCAGCCTGAAGCGCGACGAGGTGTTCAAGAACGCCGAGACGGCGATGGTCCAGGCCAAGCGCGGCGGCGGCGACCGCATCGACGTGTTCCGCGCCGACATGCGTGCGGAGCGCTCGGACCGGCTGATGCTGGAGAGCGACCTGCGCCGTTCGCTGGAACGCAACGAGATGAAGGTGCTGTTCCAGCCGGTGGTCCGGCTGGAGGACCGCACGGTGGCGGGCTTCGAGGCGATCCTGCGCTGGGACCACCCGAAGCTCGGCCGCATCCCGCCGGCTACCTTCATGCCGGTGGCGGAGGAGAGCGGCTTCGTCGTGAACCTCGGCATCTTTGCCCTGGAACGCACGGCGCTCGAACTCGCGGCCTGGCAGCGCTCGCTCGAGGTGGACCCGCCGATCTTCGCCTCGGTCAACGTCTCCTCGCGCCAGCTCCTGCGGCACGACCTGCTGCACGACGTGAAGACGGTGCTCGCCCGCTCGGGCGTGATCCCGGGCTCGCTGAAGCTCGAGCTCACCGAGAGCCTGGTGATGGAAAACCCGGAATACGCCGCCCAGATGCTGACCCGCATCCACGACCTCGGCGCAGGGCTCTCCCTCGACGGCTTCGGCACCGGCTATTCGGCGCTGTCCTACCTGCAGCGCTTCCCGTTCGACACGATCAAGATCGACCAATCCTTCGTGCGCCAGATGGCGTCGGGCAAGACCGCGATCCTGCGCTCGATCGTGCGGATGGCCAACGAGCTGAACCTCGCCATCGTCGCCGAGGGTGCCGAGTCGGAAGCCGACGCCCAGGCCCTGGCCGAACTCGGCTGCGACTACGCCCAGGGCTACGCCTTCGGCGAGCCGATGACGATGCTCCAGGCCCGCCAGCTCGTCGGCGCGGCACCGGAAGCGGCCTGATCTAAATTCGATCCACAGGTCGCTTGTCGTGGCGTCCCGATCTCTTGCCCAACCGTCCCAAGGCTGCGGTTCGCGTTGAACGCGTCGGCGCCGCGCCCTAACGCTCGACCACCGGCCGATCCCCCAGCACCATGCGTGGCCGGGTTGCCGACAGGGCTGCGAACATCATGAAAAAACTACTCTTCTCCGCCGAAGGCCGGATCGGCCGCGGGACCTTCTGGAAGGGCGTCATCGTCTCGGTCTTCGGTGCCATGCTCGTCGCGGCGGCGTTGAACTACGCCCTGGCTCAGGCGATCCCGAACGAGGCCGGCGCGGGCGAAGGCTTCTCGGTCAACGGCGCCAACGCGGTCCCGTTCTTGGTCCTGAACCTGCTCACCACGGTCTTCATCGTCTGGTCGTCGGTCTGCCTCGGGATCAAGCGCTACCACGACCGCAACAAGCCCGGCGTGTGGGTGCTGCTGTCGCTCGTGCCGCTGGCCAACATCTGGTACTTCATCGAGACCGGGTTCCTCGGCGGCACCGTCGGCCCGAACAATTTCGGTCCCGATCCGCGCGGCCGCAGCCTCGCCGCCCCGACGGGCCTGTCGCCGGCGATCTGACGCCGCGCGACCGCCGCTTCGAAGGGGCCGGATGCCGGACTTCGAAGCGATTAGCGAGGAAGACGCGCGTCCGCTCCCGGGTTCCTCGGGGACGGGCGCTCGTCGTGTCTCGGTCGCCAAATGGGCGCTGCTTGCGCCTATCAAAAGGCGGCCGACGTGACCGGTTCCGCATGCCATTTAAACCTCCCTTAACCATGCCGACGCAAGGTTGTGTGGAGAAATGGCGGGGCGCACGGCGTGCCCCCTGCGTGCTGGAGAACAGTGATGGCCGAAGCGGCAAGGCGGTTTCGCGAGACGAGCGGATCCGATGTGGTGCGCCGGCTGATCGCGCGCCCGATCCGCCTCGACCCGCCGCGCATGGCCGCGGCGATGGCCGCCCCGACCGCGTTCGAGCGGCGCGCCGAGGCTTCGTTTTCCGAGACGATCGCGGACGAGGCCGCCCTCGAAGCCGTCGAGGCCGAGGATGCGGACTTCGACGACGAGGTCGAGGAGGACGTCGTCGAGCGTCTCCAGGCCGAGATGGCCGTGATGAAGGCGATCCTGATGGCCGAGCGGGCCGAGGCCGCCTCGCTTCGCGCCCGGATGGAACAGTACGTCGAGCCGGAGCCGATCGGCGCGGAAGCGCGCGCCACCCGCGAGCGCTGGGCCGGGATGGTCGACCGCCTCCTGATGTCCGCGCGCTGATCGCTGCCATCCTCATGACATTCGGGAGACGACCATGAGCGCGCGCTGCTCGCTCGTCGTCAACGGCAAGTCCGTGCGCGTCGCCACCGGCGACACCCCGCTCGATGCGGCCGTCGAAGACGGGATGATCGCCTACGCCCAGGCCACCCACGGCGCCGCCGTGCCGGGACAGGGCGCAAGCCCGGGCGCGCGCCGCGTGCCGGGC
>NZ_VRUT01000150.1:0-11485 GCF_008039465.1 Methylobacterium sp. WL120
CGCAGCCCGCGACCTGGAGTACCATCGAAGCTGGCGGATCGAGCCGCGTCGAGGTGGGCTGATCTCGAAAAACAGCCCTGACGATCCAAATCGAGCGCCACGCCAGACTTCTGCAGCAGCCTGCTAGAGCGTATGGCTTGAAGCGGACGCATCGAGGCAAAGCATGGCGGCACGGCTCTGGTCCGACCTGACCACGCGGGAGGTCTCCGCGCGGGACATGGGCCGCACGGTCGCGGTGCTGCCGGTGGCGGCGATCGAGCAGCACGGCCCGCATCTGCCGCTCTGCACCGACGTCGCGATCATGGATGGCTACCTCGCGCGCGCCTGCGCCCTGGTGCCGGCCGACCTCGACGTGCTGGTCCTGCCGGTGCAGTCGGTCGGCAAGTCCGACGAGCACGACGCCTTTGCTGGAACGCTCTCCCTCACTACCGCGACCGCGCTCGCCGCCTGGGGCGAAATCGGCGCCGGCGTGCACCGCGCCGGCTGCAGCCGGCTGGTGATCGTCACCTCGCACGGCGGCAACAGCGCGCTGATCGACCTCGTGGCCGGGGATTTGCGCGCCCGCTTCGGCATGGTGGCGGTGACGACCGCCTGGGCGCGCTTCGGCTACCCGGACGGATGCTTCCCGGAGGACGAGATCGTCCATGGCATCCATGCCGGCGGGGTCGAGACTGCGCTGATGCTGGCCCTGCGCCCCGATCTCGTGCGGCGCGAGGCCGTCGCCGACTTCCCCTCGCGCACCCGCGCCATGGTCGGCGACTTCACGCACCTGCGCGCCGGGCGCCCGGCCGCCTTTGCCTGGAAGGCCGGCGACCTCCATCCGTCGGGCGCGATCGGCGACGCCAGGCTCGGCACCGCCGAGGCCGGGGAGGCTGCCCTCGACCACGGCGCGCGGGCCTTCGTGGCGCTGCTGCACGACGTGGCGCGGTTCGACCTTTTA
The DNA here is from genome assembly GCF_008039465.1 of Methylobacterium sp. WL120. Classification (NCBI taxonomy): domain Bacteria; kingdom Pseudomonadati; phylum Pseudomonadota; class Alphaproteobacteria; order Hyphomicrobiales; family Methylobacteriaceae; genus Methylobacterium; species Methylobacterium sp. WL120. The sequence continues at coordinate 941 of NZ_VRUT01000150.1, forward strand.
GGCAGGTAGCGCGCCGCAGCCCGCGGTGCGACGGCCCCGCGGCGCGTCCTCAGGCGCCGGCCGGCTGCGGCTGCCGAACGCTCGCCCCGGAGGCCTCGCGCAGCGCCGCGACGGCCTGCTGCCCGGAATCTTCGGCCGCCGCCGCCGCGAGGCGTTCGCCGGTCGGGCGGGGCAGCCGCACCAGGACTATGGTGCCGACCGTCTCCTCGGAGCGGATGCGTAGGGAGCCGCCGTGCAGCTCGGCCATGGAGCGGGCGATGGCGAGGCCGAGGCCCGAGCCCTTGTGGCTGCGGGTCAGGTTGGTCTCGACCTGCGAGAACGGCGCACCGAGGCGCGCCAGCGCCGCCTTCGGGATACCGATCCCAGTATCCTCGATGAACAGGTGGGCGTGGTCCCCGGCGGCGCGCGCGCGCACCGCGATGCGGCCGTGCCCGGGCGTGAACTTCACCGCGTTCTGCAGCAGGTTGACGAGGATCTGCTGCAGGGCGCGCTCGTCGGCGAGCAGCGCGAGGCCGGGCTGCAAGTCTATGGCGATGTGGAGGTTCTTCTGCCGCGCCGGCTCCGACACCAGCTTCAGCGCCCCGGCGACCGCGGCCTCGACGGCGACCTCGCGGCGCGCGAGGCGCACGCGGTCGGACTCGATCCGCGACATGTGGAGGATGTCGTCGATCATCGAGAGCAGGTAGTCGCCGCTGCCGCGGATGTCGGCGCAGTATTCGGCGTAGCGCGGCGAGCCGAGCGGTCCGTAGAGCTCGCTCGACATCAGCTCGGCGAAGCCGATGATCGCGTTCAGCGGCGTGCGCAGCTCGTGGCTCATGTTGGCCAGGAACTCGGACTTGGCCTGGTTGGCGGACTCGGCCGCCGCCTTCTGGTCGAGGTAGCGCTCGGCGAGGTCGGCGAGTTGCTGAGTCTGCAACTCCAGCGTGCGGCGCGAGCGCTTCAGGTCCTTCACCGTCTCGATCAGCTCGCGCTCCGAGGCGACGAGCTGCTCCTGGTGCCGCTTCAGGTTGGTGATGTCGGTGCCGACGGAGACGTAGCCGCCGTCCTTGGTGCGTCGCTCGCTGATCTGCAGCCAGCGGCCGTCGGTGAGTTCCGCCTCGAAGGTGCGGGCCGTCGCGCTCGCCGCATCGGTCTCCGGCATCTCCCGCCGGATCTGCGGCAGTACCCCGCGGCCCATCACCTCGTCGTAGCGGCGGCCGACCTGCGCGTCCTCGGGGGAAAGCGCGTGCAGGTGGCGGAACTTGGAATTGCACAGGACGAGACGGTTGCTCGTGTCCCAGATGACGAACGCTTCCGAGATCGCCTCGACGGCGTCGCGCAGGCGCATGTCGTTGGTGGCGCTGGTCTCGGCGAGGTGCTGCTGCTCGGTGACGTCGACGGCGATGCCGACGAGGTGGCGGCCGCCGTCTGTCACGTCCGGCACCACCTCGGCGCGGGTGCGCAGCCAGATGTAGGCGCCGTTCGCCCCGCGCATGCGGAAGGCGTGGTCGACAGCGGTCTGGCTCGCGGCCAGGCCGCGCGCGAGGCTGTAAAGGTCGCCGTCGTCGGGGTGGACCAGGGCGTTGACGTCGCCGAAGGATAGGAACTCGCGCTCGCGGCGGTAGCCGAGCAGCGCGTACATCGAATCCGACCAGTAGATCTGCCCGCGTGGGATGTCCCAGTCCCACAAGCCGCAGGCGCCGCGGCCGAGCGCGGTGTCAAGGCGCCGGCGGATCTGCTCGCAGACCTTGTCGATCGCCTTCGCCCGGCGGCTCTGCAGCCCGTAGGCGAGGCCCACCCCGACGATGACGAGGGCAGCGGCGGCGACCAGGATCGCCTGGTGGCGGGCGCGGCCGGTCCAGCTCGCGGTCAGCGGTTCGAGCGATTGCATCACCGCGATGCGGCTTTCGCCGCCGGGGAGGCGGCGCATCGCCGCGAAGGCGGTCTCGCCGTCGGGGAGTGCTAGGCGCATCACGCCCGCCCGCTCGCCGAGCGTCGAGAGTGCCTCCGACTCGCCGAGCGCATTCTGAAGGGTCTCGGTGCCGGGCGGCAGTGGGGGCCTGGCCGCGACGATCCGGTCGCCTCGTGAGACGAGCATCACACGGCGTCCGGCCGGCAGGGTGCCCGCGGGAAATAGGTCGACGAGGCTCGCCTGGGCTGCCGCGTCGCCGAGGGCGTGGCCCGCCAGCGCTCCGGCCGAGAGGCGGGTGAAGGACTCGAGGTCGGCGCTCGCGGTGGCGAGCAGTTCCTCGCGCTGGGTCTGGAGGTGGAGGGCCGTCAGCCCCGCCAGGCAGGCGAGGAAGGTCGCGAGCAAGGCCGGCACCGCATAACGCAGCCAGGCTTCGGCCTGCACGAAACGGCTCGCCGGCGCGCGCGTCGGCCAGTGGATGCCGAGAATCGTATCCGCACGCGCGGAGAAGGAAGCGGAATCCGCCTCCGGCATGGTCGACCTCGTGCACTGGAAGCGTCCGGGCCTTGCTGCGCCGGCCCCGAATCTGAATTCAATTCATCACTTTCCCGAGTGGTTTGTCCACGGATTTTTTACAGCGCGGCTTGACTCCGAGCCGCGACTACCGACTCGGAATCAGCGGAGAATCGCCAATGTTAAGCGATGGTTAACCGGCTTCGAGCGTCCGGGCGGCGATGTCGGCCACGTCCCGGGAAAGGGCGGGGATCGCCTTGATCCGGTTGAGGATTTCGGCGGCCTTTTCCCGTCGCGAATTTTCCCACCGCCGCCAGGAAGAAAACGCGGTGAGGAGCTGCGCGGCGAGCTGCGGGTTGATCCGGTCGAGGGCCTCGATCCGCTCGGCGACGAGGGCGAAGCCGGCTCCGTCGGCCCTCGCGAACTGGGTCGGGTTGCCCATTGCGAAGCTGGCGATCAGCGCCCGCACCCGGTTCGGGTTGGTCATGGCGAAGGCCGGGTGCCGGCTCAGCGCCGCGATCCGCGCCGGCGTGCCGTCCTCGGCGATCGTCGCCTGGACGGCGAACCACTTATCGAGGACCAGCGGCTCGTCGGCATAGGTGGCGCCGAAAGCCGCGAGCGCCGCCTCGCGGGCCTCCCCTGGGATCGCCGCGATCACGCCGAGGGCCGCGAGCCGGTCGGTCATGTTGCGCGCCTCGCGAAGCTGGAGGAGGGCGCCTTCGGTGCCGGCCGCCGGGTCCGCGGCGGCGATCAGGTCGAGGCAGGCGTTGGCGAGCGAGCGGCGGCCGGCCGAGGCGGCGTCCGGGCTGTAGGGGGCGTCCTGAGACGCCCGCAGGGCCAGGGCCAGCGCATCGAGGCGCGGGCGCAGCCGCGTGCCCAGCGCTTTCCGAAGGGCGGTGCGGGCCGCGTGGATCGCGTCCGGGTCGAGGTCGGCGGCGATTTCGTTGGCGGCTTCGCCTTCGCCGGGGAGCGACAGCACCAGGGCGGCGAAGGCCGGGTCGGCCAGGGCCTCGCCGTCGAGGAAGGCGCCGAGCGCGTCGGCGAAGGCCTCGCCCGCGCCCGGTGCGGCCGGTTCGAGGATCAGCCGCATCGCGATCCCCTGCGCCGCCTGCCAGCGGTTGAACGGGTCGGTGTCGTGCCGGAGCAGGACGAGGCGCTCGGCGTCGGTCAGGTCGAGTTCAAGCCGCACCGGGGCGGAAAAGCCGCGCAGCACCGAGGGCACGGGCGCCTCGGCGACGCACTCGAACACCACGGTGGCGGTCCCGGTGTCGAGGACGAAGACGCCGTCGGAGACCGATGTCGAAGTCGCCCCGGCGAGGGGGCCGTTCTCGCCGACGAGGCCGAGGGCGACCGGGATCACCAGGGGAGGGCCCGCCGCCTCGAGGCTCTGGCGGAAGGTCAGCGTGTATCGCCGGGCCTCGGCGTCGTAGGCGCGCGTCACCGCGAGGGCCGGCGTGCCGGGGCGCTCGTACCAGCGGGCGAAGGGCTGGAGGTCGCGCCCGGTCACCGCGGCGAAGGCCGCCAGGAAATCCTCGACGGTCGCGGCGTTGCCGTCGTTGTCGGAAAAGTACCGGTCCATGCCGGCCCGGAAGGCGTCGGCGCCGACGAGGGTGCGCAGCATCCGCACGATCTCGGCGCCCTTGTCGTAGACCGTGGCCGTGTAGAAGTTATTGATCTCGGCATAGGCACCCGGCCGGACCGGGTGCCTGAGCGGGCCGGCATCCTCCGGGAACTGCCGGGCGCGAAGGTTGCGGACCTCGCCGATGCGGTGGACGGCGCGCGAGCGCATGTCGGACGAGAATTCCTGGTCGCGGAAGACGGTCAGCCCCTCCTTGAGGCAGAGCTGGAACCAGTCGCGGCAGGTGACGCGGTTGCCCGACCAGTTGTGGAAGTACTCGTGCGCGATGATGCGCTCGATCGCGGCGTAGTCGCCGTCGGTGGCGGTCTCGGGGGAGGCCAGAACGTATTTGTCGTTGAACACGTTCAAGCCTTTGTTTTCCATCGCGCCCATGTTGAAGTCCGACACGGCGACGACGTTGAACACGTCGAGGTCGTAGGCGCGCCCGAACGCCTCCTCGTCCCACCGCATCGAACGGATCACCGCGTCGAGGGCGTAGGCGGCGCGGGGCCCCTTGCCGGGCTCGACGTAGACCGCGACCGCGACCGTCCGGCCCTCCATCGTGGTGAAGTCCTGCGCCACCCGGTCGAGCGCGCCGCCGACGAGGGCGAAGAGGTAGGCGGGCTTCGGGTGGGGATCGTGCCACACGGCGAAGTGCCGCCCGGTGCCGGCGATCTCCCCGGCCTCCACCGGGTTTCCGTTGCCGAGCAGCACCGGGCATTCGGCGCGCTCGGCCTCGATCCGGGTGGTGTAGACCGCCATCACGTCGGGCCGGTCGAGGAAGTAGGTGATCCGGCGGAACCCGTCGGCCTCGCACTGGGTGCAGTAGACGCCGCTCGAGCGGTAGAGCCCCATCAGCTTGGTGTTGGCGGTCGGGTCCACCCGCGTCAGGATCGTCAGTTCGAACGGTCCCTGCGGTGGCGCGTGCAGCGTCAGCCCCGCGGGGCTCGCCGCGTAGGCCTCGGCGGACAGGGGCGCGCCGTCGAGTTCGATGCCGTCGAGCGTCAGGTCGTCGCCGTCGAGCACCAGGGGGGCGCCCGCGCGGCCCGCCGGGTTCGGCCGCAGCCCCAGCCGCGCCGTGATCCGCGTGTCGTGCGGGGCGAGCCGCACGTCGAGGTCGACGCGGTCGATCAGGAAGTCGCTCGGCCGGTAGTCTTCGAGGCGGATCTGGACGGGCGTGTCGGTTCGCATCGGGGCATCGCTCGGCTGGCCGGAGGGGACGTCGAAGGGACGTCGAAGGGGCGTCGAAGGGGCGTCGAAGGGGCGTCGAAGGGGATGTTCGCGGTCCGCCGCGGCGCGGCCGAGCCCGTTGACGGGGTCCGGCCCGGGCCCAGATAGGCCCGCATCAGCGGAGCACGAGAACACCCATGGAATACCTGCACACGATGGTGCGCGTCGCCGACCTCGACAAGGCGCTGGCGTTCTACGTCGACACCTTCGGGCTGAAGGAGGTGCGCCGCATCGACAACGAGAAGGGCCGCTTCACCCTGGTCTTCCTCGCCGCCCCCGGCGACGCGGCGCGGGCCGAGACCACCAAGTCGCCCCTCGTGGAGCTGACCTACAACTGGGACCCGGAGACCTATTCCGGCGGGCGCAACTTCGGGCACCTCGCCTACCAGGTCGACGACATCTACGCCTTCTGCACCCGGCTGAAGGACAAGGGCGTGACCATCAACCGGCCGCCGCGCGACGGCCACATGGCCTTCGTGAAGTCGCCCGACGGCATCTCGATCGAGATCCTGCAGAAGGGCGGCGCCAAGGAGCCGCAGGAGCCGTGGTCCTCCATGGAGAACACCGGGACCTGGTAACCGGATCGCGGCGGTCCGGGGCAAGCCGCACGGCGTCGGCAGACGAGGATTTCGGTCCTGGGCGGCCTCGACGCCTGAACGCGCGGCCGTCCGCTTGACCCGGGTGGGCGATCCGGCCCACATCCGCGCCGGATCAGTCGGCCGGGCGGCCGCTCCGAGCTTCGGCTTGGGGAGGAAAGTCCGGGCTCCATGGAGAGACGGTGCCGGATAACGTCCGGCGGGGGCGACCCCAGGGACAGTGCCACAGAGAGCAGACCGCCCCGGACCGCGAGGTCGCGGGGTCAGGGTGAAAGGGTGCGGTAAGAGCGCACCGCGGACGCGGCAACGCGGACGGCACGGCAAACCCCACCGGGAGCAAGACCGAATAGGGGCGGCGCGCGTCTCCTCGCAGGAAGAGGCGCAGGCCCTCTCTCCAGGCCAGTCGCCCGGGTTGGTTGCTCGAGGCGGTCGGCAACGATCGTCCCAGAGGAATGGCCGCCACGTCCGGATGCGCCTCGGCGCCTCCGGGCCCTACAGAACCCGGCTTATAGGCCGGCTGATCCGCTTCCTGCCTGTCCGGACGCAGAGCCACGGCACCGGCTAAGCCGTTGACGGAGCGTGCCGATCCGCCGCGCGAAGCACGGTCCTGCGGAATATGTGCCGCCGGTCGGCGCATCGCGGCGAAGCTTTCGCCAGCAGACGCGCGCAGGTCCCGAGGATGGCCGGCGCCCATGCGCCGAACGTCGGCGGGCGCGGCGAAAAATTGACCGTCGGTTAACCTTGCTGAGGTCACATCGGATGTCCGCGATGCGGGTCTTCGCTTGCGTTGACGATCGTCAGAGGCCCATGGTACCCGCCAACATCTCGTCATCGGCGATTTCCGGATCGGCGGACGCCCCCAGCGGCCACGCTCGCCGCGGCCGTGCGGGGATCGTCCGCGCGCGGGCCTTCGGCCACCGCACGAGCGGGATCGCCCAAACCGACCGCGCCGCGTCGCCGCGGCCGGGTGCAGGCAGCCATGAGCCGAACCGTTCCCCCCATCCCCGGCGGGCCGCCTCGGCCGCACGCGGCCCGGCGCCTTCGCCCGAACGGGCCGCAGCGATGACGCGCAAACCCATCGAGAAACCGTGCGGCCCGCACGTCCCGGTGCTGCTCGACGAGGTGCTCGCCGCCCTCGACCTTCCCGGTACGACGCTGGCCGTCGACGGCACCTTCGGCGCCGGCGGCTACACCCGCGCGATGCTCGCCGCCGACCCGGACCTCCGCGTGGTCGGCATCGACCGAGACCCCTCGGCCATCGCCGGCGGCGCGGCGCTCGTCGCCGCATCGAACGGGCGCCTCACGCTGGTTCCGGGCCGATTCGGCGCCCTCGACGCGCACCTGGCGGATCTCGGCGAGGCGCAGGCCGACCGGATCGTGCTCGATATCGGCGTCTCCTCGATGCAGATCGACCAGCCCGAGCGCGGCTTCTCGTTCCGCAACGACGGCCCGCTCGACATGCGGATGGCCGCCACCGGCCTCAGCGCCGCCGACCTCGTCAACGAGGCCGAGGAGGTGGAGCTCGCCGACATCATCTACCATTACGGCGAGGAACGCCGCTCGCGGGCGGTGGCCCGCACCATCATCGAGGCGCGCCGCCGCGGCCGGATCGAGACCACGGCGCAGCTCGCCGACCTCGTCGCCGGGGTCGTGCGGACCGAGCCCGGCAGCGGCATCCACCCGGCGACGCGGACGTTCCAGGGCCTGCGCATCGCGGTCAACGACGAGCTCGGCGAGCTGGTCCAGGCGCTGCACGCCGCCGAGCGGATGCTGCGGCCGGGCGGGCGGCTCGCGGTGGTGACGTTCCATTCGCTCGAGGACCGCATCGTCAAGCAGTTCTTCTCCGCCCGCAGCGGCCGCGCCGTCCAGGCCTCGCGCCACATGCCGAGCGCGCTGCCCGGCGGCGAGCCCACGGCCGCCCGCAGCTTCACGCCGGTGACCAAGGGGCCGGTGCTGCCCTCCGATTCCGAGACGGCGCGCAACCCGCGCTCGCGCTCGGCCAAGCTTCGCGCCGCCGAGCGCACGGACGCACCCGTGCCGGCGCCGCTCGCCGCGATCCAGGCGCTCGCTGCGCTTCCCGAAGCCCCGCGCGGAGGCGCACGCCGGTGATCCGCCTGCTCAACCTGCTGGCCGTCGCCGGCCTCGTCGCCTCGGCGATCTACGCCTACTCGATCAAGTACGACACGCTCTACCAGGGCGGTCAGGTCTCGAAGCTGAAGGCCGGCCTGCATGCCGAGCGTCAGGCCATCGCGGTGCTGCGCGCCGAATGGCAGCTCTTGACCCGGCCGGACCGGCTGCAGGCGGCGGTGGAGAAGCACCTCGCCCTCGAGCCGATCGGCACCGCCCACCTCGGGCGCCTCGCCGACCTGCCGGCGCGGCCCGAGCGCGGCGACGAGATCGGCCGCCTGCTCGCGGCCACCGCGACGCCGAAGGAGAAGGGGCCGGCCTCCGAGCCCCGCACCACCGGCTCGATCACCCGCACCGTCGTCACGACCCGCACGCCGAACCCGGCATCGAGGTAGTCCCCGTGTCTCAAGACGCCCACGACGCCCAAACGGCTTTCGACGCTCAAGCGGCTCACGAAGCCCGAGACGCCCACTTCGCGGCCGACGACGCGGCCGGCATCGGGCATGCCGCGCCTGAGCCTGCGCACCACGGCGACGCGGACGAGACGCCGGCCGTCGCGCGGCTGGCGATCGATGAGCCGGTCGTCGCGGCCGAGCCCCGCGTGCATCCGGGCGTGCGCCTGTTCCGGGCGATGTTCCGCCTCGCGATCGAGCGCTCGCACACCCGCGTCGCGCTCGTCGGACTCGCCTTCGTGGCGGTGTTCGGCGCGATCAGCGTGCGGCTGCTGTCGATCGCGATCTTCGGCGCGCCGCCGAGCCAGGAGCACCGGGTGGCGGCCGCGTCCACCACCGCCATTCGGCCCGACATCATCGACCGCAACGGCGAGATCCTCGCCACCGACATCCGTACCGTTTCGGTCTTCGCCGAGCCCGGCAACATCTACGACAAGGACGAGGCGGTGGAACTCCTCACCGCCGTCCTGCCCGAGCTGAACGCGACGGAACTGCGCGCCAAGCTCACCCAGAAGCCCGGCAAGAAGGGCGTCGGCTTCGTCTGGGTCAAGCGCGAGCTGACCCCGAAGCAGCAGGCCGAGGTCCACCGCCTCGGCATCCCCGGCATCGGCTTCCTGCCCGACCACAAGCGCGTCTACCCGAACGGGGTCGCGGCCGCCCACATCATCGGCGCGACCAACCTCGACGGCATCGGCATCGCCGGCATGGAGAAGTACATCGACAACCAGGGCAACAAGGCCCTGAACGACTTCGGCTTCGTCGCCAAGCAAACCGACCTCAAGCCGATCCAGCTCTCCGTCGACCTACGGGCGCAGTTCGCGGTGCGCGACGAGCTCGCCAAGGGCATCGAGCACTTCAAGGCCAAGGCCGGCGCCTCGATGATCCTCGACGTCCAGACCGGCGAGGTGATCGCGCTGGTCTCGATGCCGGACTTCGACCCGAACAACCCGGTCGACGCCCTGTCCGACGACAAGATCAACCGCATGAACGTCGGCGTCTACGAGATGGGCTCGACCTTCAAGGCGATGACCCTCGCCATGGCGCTGGAATCGGGCAAGTACAACGTCAACTCGACCTTCGACACCCGCGGCGGCGTGCTGAACTGGGGCCGCCAGAAGATCCACGAATATCACGGCACCAACCGCGTCATCACCATGCCGGAGGTGTTCACCCACTCCTCCAACATTGGCTCGGCCAAGATGGCCCTCGGCGTCGGCGTGCCCGGCCACAAGGCCTTCCTGCGCAAGATGGGCCTGCTCGACCGGATGCGGACCGAGCTGCCGGAATCGGCCATGCCGATCGTCCCGCCGCGCTGGACCGAGATCAACACCATCACCATCGCCTTCGGCCACGGCCTCGCGGTGGCGCCGATCCAGGCGACGGCGGCGGTGGCCGCGATCGCCAACGGCGGCTTCCTGATGACGCCGACCTTCCTCAAGACCGACGTCAAGGCGGCGATGGCCAAGGCGACGACGGTGCTGAGCCCGCAGACGAGCGAGGCGATGCGCTTCATCATGCGCCTCAACGCCGTCGAGGGCTCGGCCAAGAAGGCGGCGATCCCGTACTACTTCGTCGGCGGCAAGACCGGCACCGCCGAGAAGGTGATCGGCGGGCGCTACAACAAGAACCGCCTGTTCACGACCTTCATGGCGGCCGCGCCCATGGACAAGCCGAAATACCTGTTCGTCACCATCATGGACGAGCCCCAGGGACTGCCGGAGAGCGGCGGTTACGCCACCGCCGCCTGGAACTCCGGCGTCGTCACCGGCAAGGTGATCGAGCGCGTGGCGCCGATCCTCGGCCTGCCGCCGCAATTCGAGCCGCCGGCCAAGCCCTTCCCGTTGATGGTCAAGCTTAACGCCTACCACGCCAACATGGTCGGCGGCCCGTGAGCGCGGCGACGCTGGGCGCCCTGTTCCCCGAAGCCGGGGCGGCGGAGGCCGACCGGCCGGTGGCCGGGCTGACCGCCGACAGCCGGAACGTGGTGCCGGGCGGCGTCTTCGTCGCCGTGCCGGGGACGAAGGCCGACGGACGCCTGTTCGCGGCCAAGGCCGCCGCGGCCGGCGCGATCGCGGTGGCGGGCGAGGGCGACCGCCCGGCCGACCTGCCGCCGGCCTGCGC
>NZ_VRUT01000151.1:0-11453 GCF_008039465.1 Methylobacterium sp. WL120
GCCCACGGCCCGAGCGCGGCGGCGATCCGGCGCGCGTGGCCCGCCTCAGCGACGGCGAAGCCCAGCCGCAGGCCCGCGAGCCCGTAGGTCTTGCCGAAGGAGCGCAGCACCACGAGCCCCGGGCGGAGATAGGGACACAGGCTGTCGACGGACTCGAAGTCGGCGAAGGCTTCGTCGACGAGGAGCATCCCGCCGCGGGCGGACAGGTCGTCGGCTGCCGCCAGCAGGGTCGACGCCGGCCAGGTCCGGCCGTCGGGATTGTTCGGGTTGACCACGACGACGACCTGCGCGTCCCCGGCCTCGCCGAGACCGCGCACCGCCGAGACCGCATGCCCGGCCCGCGCCCAGGCCGCCGCGTGCTCGGCATAGGTCGGCCCGACGACGGCGACCGCGCTCGGCGCGACGAGGCGCGGGATCGTCTCAATCAGGATCTGCGTGCCCGGCGCCGGCACGATGCAGGAAGCCGCCGCGCCGTAGGCCCGCGCCGCCGCCGCGCGCAGGGCCGCGTGGTCCGCCACCGAGGGCAGCCGGTGGAACAGGGTGGCGTCGAGCGGCGGGCAGGGATAGGGGACCGGATTGATCCCGGTCGAGAGGTCGAGCCACGGCTCCGGCGCCTGCGGGAACATCCGGCGCGCCGCGTCGAGGTCGCCGCCATGGGCGATCGGCTCCCCCTCGGGCACACCGAAATCCCAGACGCCATGTCCTCCGCGCTCGCTCATCCGCCCGACACGCTCGCCATCCTCGCCCTCGCCCTCGCGATCGAGGCGGCCTTCGGTTATCCGGACGCGCTCTACAGGGCGCTCGGCCACCCTGTCACCTGGATCGGCCGGCTGATCGCCGCGCTCGACCGCGGGCTGAACCGAGGGGCTGCCCGGGCGCGGCGGCTCGGCGGGGTGCTCGCCCTCCTGATCCTCGTCGCCGTCGTCGGCGCCGTCGCGCTCGGCCTCACGGCGCTGGCGGGACTGGCCGGCACGCTTCCCGCGATCGCGCTGCTCGCCTTCGCCGGCGCCAGCCTGCCGGCGCAGCGCAGCCTCGACGAGCACGTCGCCCGCGTGGCGGAGGGCCTGCGGGCCGAGGGCCTCGTAGGCGGTCGCCGTGCGGTCGCGATGATCGTCGGGCGCGATCCGGAGACTCTCGACGAGGCCGCGATCTGTCGCGCCGCGATCGAGAGCCTGTCGGAGAACTTTTCCGACGGCATCGTCGCGCCGGCGTTCTGGATCGGGCTCGGCGGCCTGCCGGGCGGTGCGCTCTACAAGGCGATCAACACCGCCGACAGCATGGTCGGCCATCGCACCCCGCGTCACGAAGCGTTCGGCTGGGCCTCGGCCCGCCTCGACGACCTCGTGAACCTGCCGGCCTCGCGGCTCACCGCCGTGCTGATCGTCACCGCCGCCGGGCTCCATCGCGGCGCCTCGCCGGCCGGCGCCTGGCGCGCGATCCGCCGCGACGCACGCCGCCACCGGTCGCCGAACGCCGGCTGGCCGGAGGCGGCGATGGCGGGCGCGCTCGGCCTGCGGCTCGCCGGCCCGCGCGTCTACGCCGGCGTCGCGGTCGAGGATGCCTGGATGGGCGACGGCCGCGCGGCGGCCACCGCCGAGGACATCGCGCGGGCGCTGCGCCTCTACCGCACCGCCTGCGCGCTGCTGTGGGGGCTCGCGACCGTCGGCGCCTTGCTCGTTACGCTCTGAACCGCGGCGCGGCGGCCGGCGTCGCGCCGCAGGGCGCCGAGCACCACGAAGACGAGGCACGAGCCGACCACGAGGCAGGCCGAGAGGAAGATCATCGGCACGAGGTCGCTGCCGCTGCGGTCGCGGATCATCGGCACCGCGTTCTGTGCGATGAAGCCGCCGAGGTTGCCCACCGAGTTGATCGCCGCGATGCCGGCCGCGGCCGAGGCGCCCTTCAGGAAGGTCGGCGGCAGCGACCAGAACACCGGCTGCGCCGAGAAGATGCCGGCGGCGGCCACGCACAGGCAGGCGAACTTCAGGCCCGACCCCGGCACAACCACGCTCAGCGCCAGCGCCGCGGCCGCGACGAGCCCCGGGCCGACCACGTGCCAGGTCTGCTCGCCCGTCCGCGAGGAATGCCGCGGCACCCACCACAGGGCGAACCCGGTGACCACCCACGGGATGATGTTGATGAAGCCGTTGACGGTGTTGGTGACGCCGAAGCTCCGCACCACCGTCGGCAGCCAGTAGCTCAGGCCGTAGGCGCCGAGCGGGAACGCGACGTAGACGCTGGCGAGCATCCACACCCGCCGGTCGAGGAGCGCCGCGAACGGGTTGCCGTGCTCGACCTTGCCGCCGGCCTCGCGCTCCTGTTCCAGCGTCCGGCTGAGCCAGTCGCGGCCGGCGCGATCGAGCCAGGGCGCCTTCTCCGGTCCCTCCGGCAGGACGAGCAGGACGATCACCGCAAGGAACAGCGCCGGCACGCCGGTGCTGACGAAGACCCACTGCCAGCCCTTGAGCCCGAGCGCGCCGTCGAGGTCGAGCAGCGCCCCGCCGACCGCCGCGCCGACGGCGTTGGCCACCGCGCTCGCGATCATGAACCAGCCGATCATCGCGGCGCGGTGCTTCTGCGGGAACCACAGGGTCAGCACGAACAGCACGCCGGGGAAGAAGCCGGCCTCGGCGACGCCCAGCAGAAAGCGCAGCACGTAGAACATCACCGTGTTCTGGGTGAAGCCGAGCAGCACCGTGATCAGGCCCCAGGTCGCCATGATCCGGGCGAACCACAGCCGCGCGCCGACCCGCTCCAGGATGACGTTGGCGGGCACCTCGCATAGGAAGTAGCCGAGGAAGAACAGCGACGCGCCGAGCCCGTAGACGCTCTCGCTCAATCCCAGATCCCCGACCATCTGCAGCTTGGCGTAGGATATGTTCTGCCGGTCGATGTAGGCGACCAGGTACATCACCCCGAGCAGCGGCATCAGCCGCCACGTGACCGTCGCGATCGTGCGCCGGGCGAGCGCGTCGTCGGCCGCGGTGTCAATGGGCGTCATCGGGCGTTCCTCGGCGTCCGGCGGCCCCTTCGCGAAGGACCGCGCTTTCGGCGGAGCCTAGGCCGGGACGCGGCGCCTGCCTATCGGGCGGCGGCGCGGTTCGGAGCGCGTATCACCCGCGACGGGAACAGGACCCGCTCGCCTGTCACGCGCGCGAGGCCCTACCGGGCCAGCGCCAGCAGCCGGTCGCAGTCGACGTGGCGTTCGAGGTGCAGGGCGAGCGCGTCGAGCACCCGCTCGATGCCGGCCTCGTAGGAGGCGCCGTCCGATCCCGCGCCGAGGCGGGCGAGCCAGGCGGCCCGCTGCCGGTCGTCGGAAAACAGCCCGTGGACGTAGGTGCCGCAGACCAGCCCGTCGGCCGACACCGCCCCGTCGGCGCGTCCGTCGGCCAGGCGCAGCAGCGGCCGGCTCGAATCGGCGCCGGTCGTGTCGCCGACATGCATCTCGTAGCCGGAGAACGGGATGCCGTCGGGCAGGCTCGTCCCGGAGACCGCCTCGAGGCGCTTCAGAGGCGTCATCACCGTGTCGACCTCGAGCAGCCCGAGCCCCGGAACGGTGCGCGGCGCGCCCTCGATGCCGTCTGGGTCGGACAGCGTCCGCCCGAGCATCTGGTAGCCGCCGCACAGCCCCAGGACCCGCCCGCCGCGGCGTAGATGCGCCCGCAGATCCCCGTCCCATCCCTCCGCGCGGAAGAAATCGAGGTCGTCGATCGTGGTCTTGGATCCCGGCAGCAGCACCAGGGCCGCATCGCCCGGGATCGGCTCGCCCGGGCGCACCAGGACCACCTCCACCGCCGGCTCGGCGCGAAGCGGATCGAGGTCGTCGAAGTTGGCGATCCGGGGCAGGACCGGCACGGCGATGCGGGTCGCGGCCGGGCCGGCCGACCCGACGAGCCCGAGCACGTCCTCGGCCGGCAGGCGCGCGGCCTGCGGGAAATGCGGGATCAGGCCGAGGCTCGCCCAGCCGGTGTGGCGCGCGATCAGGTCCATCCCGTCGGAAAACAGGGTCGGGTCGCCGCGGAAGCGGTTGACCAGGAAGCCGACGATCATCGCGGCGTCGTCGGGGTCGATCACCGCCTTGGTGCCGACGAGGCTGGCGATGACCCCGCCGCGGTCGATGTCCCCGAGCAGCACCACGGGCGTGTCGGTGGCGCGGGCGAAGCCCATGTTGGCGATGTCGCCGGCGCGCAGGTTCACCTCGGAGGCCGAGCCAGCACCCTCGACGAGGATGAGGTCGGCCTCGGCCTTGAGCCGCGAGAAGCTGTCGAGCACCGCTTCCAGCAACCTCGGCTTCCAGGCCTGGTAGTCGCGTGCCTTCACGGTCGCGACCATGCGGCCCTGCACCACAACCTGCGAGCCGACGTCGCTCTGCGGCTTGAGCAGCACCGGATTCATGTGGATCGACGGCGCGACGCCCGCCGCCCGCGCCTGCAGCGCCTGCGCCCGCCCGATCTCGCCGCCGTCGGCGGTGACGGCGGCGTTGTTCGACATGTTCTGCGGCTTGAACGGGCGCACGCGCAGCCCGCGCCGGGTGAAGGCCCGCGCGAGCCCGGCGACGATCAGCGACTTGCCGACGTCGGAGCCGGTGCCCTGGATCATCAGGGCGCGGGTCATGCCGTCACCGAAGGCATGGCGAAGGAAGAAAGATGTCCTTCCTGCTTCCGCGCGGCATAAGCTCGCCAGAAAGCGGAACGATTGGATGCAATGAAGCGAACGATCAGAGTGCTTCCTGAAAATCGGAACCACGCCGTCGTGCAAAGCGACGGCGACCATTTCGCCACTGATACGATCGTGCACCCGACCCTGATCGCCCTGCTCGACGGGCTTCCATCGCTCGATCGCGAAGGCGATATCGAGCCTGTCGATCGGTCAGAGCCGGACCCAGTGGATTTGTAGGCCGATGCTTGCGCGGCGCTCGCACATTGCCCGCATTCGCGAACAACGGCCGCGAGTTCGACTGCGTCGAAAATTTGCGCATCGAGGACTGGCTGGCCTGACAGGCGCACCACGCCGCGCCGACGACCGATCAAAACTCGATGCCCTCCTGCGCCTTCACGCCCGCTGCGAAGTGGTGCTTCACGCTGCCCATCTCGGTGACCAGGTCGGCGGCTTCGATCAGCGCGGGCTTGGCGTTGCGGCCGGTGACGACGACGTGGAGGTCCGGGCGGCGGGCCTTGAGCGTCGCGACCACCGCATCGAGGTCGAGGTAGTCGTAGCGCAGCGCGATGTTGAGCTCGTCGAGGATGAGCAGGCGGATGCCGGGGTCGGCCATCAGGTCGGTCGCCTGGTTCCAGGCGTTGAGGCAGGCGGCGATGTCGCGAGCCTTGTCTTGCGTCTCCCAGGTGAAGCCCTCGCCCATGGCGTGCCACGCGACCCGGTCGCCGAAGACCTTGAGCGCATGCGCCTCGCCGGTGTCCCAGGCGCCCTTGATGAACTGCACGATGCCGACCCGGTGCCCGCGTCCGAGCATGCGGAGCGCAAGGCCGAGCGCCGCCGTGGTCTTACCCTTGCCGGGGCCGGTGTTGACGATGAGGAGCCCCTTCTCGATCGTCTTGGCCGCCACCTCGGCGTCCTGGACCGCCTTGCGCTTCTCCATCTTCTCGCGATGGCGCGTCGCGTCGTCGGGCTTCACGTCGTCGGGCTTGGCGTCGTCGGTCATGACGTTCCCTGCGGTTTCACGGTCAGCGGCAACCCGGCGACCGTCAGCACGACGCGGTCGCATTCGGCCGCGAGGGCCTGGTGGAGGCGCCCGGCCGCGTCGCGGAAGCGGCGGGCGAGCGCGTTGTCCGGGACGATCCCGAGGCCGACCTCGTTCGAGACCAGCACGAGGGGGCCCCGCGCCGCCCGGCAGGCGACGACTAGCGCCTGCGTCTCGGCGTCGAGGTCGGCGTCGGCGAGGATCAGGTTCGTGAGCCACAGCGTGAGGCAGTCGACCAGCACCGGTCCCGGCGCGTCGGCGATCGCCGCCGCCAGCGCCGTCGGCACGTCCCGCGTGATCCAGTCGCCGGACCGGCGGGACCGATGGAGGGCGATCCGCGCGCGCATCTCGTCGTCCCAGGCCTGCGCCGTTGCGAGGTAGAACCAGGGGCCGGGCGCCGCCTCGATCAGCCTCTCGGCGTAGGCGCTCTTGCCCGAGCGCGCACCGCCGAGCACGAGGGTCGTCCGAGGCGCGGCCTGTTGCATGGCGAAGACCCATGCCCCAACCGTGGCGTGCCCGTCAAAGCCTCCGTTGTGCGGGTGCGCCGGACAGGCTATGGCTGGTGGAGACGGTGCCCCGGAGACGGGGTGAAAAGGGAATGCGGTGAGGGGAAACCCGATACCGCGGCTGCCCCCGCAACTGTGAGCGGTTAGCTCCTGCCCTCGGCCACCGATGTTTCGGGAAGGCGGCAGGCGCGGCGATCCGCGAGCCAGGAGACCTGCCGTCCCCCGCGCTTTCTCGAACGCCGCCGGCGGGGCGGCCGGAGATGTTGTCGACATGACCACCCAGACCCTCACCCAGACCGGCACCCGCGCGAACGAAGGCTTCGTCGGCATCGCCGTCGCCGCCATGCTCGGCCTCGGGCTCGTGTTCCTCGCCGGCTTCTCGCCCGCCTCGGCGCTGCACAACGCGGCGCACGACTTCCGGCACACGCAGAACTTCCCCTGCCATTGACCGCCTGAACCCAGGCGCTCCCATGCTCATCCGGCTCCTGTCGGCGGCGCTCGCCGCCGGCTTCCTCGCGGCCGTCCTGGTGACGGGCCTCGAACTCGCGCTCACCTCGCCGCTGATCATCGCGGCCGAGCGCTACGAGACCCAGGCCACCCCCGGCTCCGCAGCCGCCATCGCCCCGATGCCCGATCGCCTGCCGATCGTGCTGGCGCATGCCGGGCACGACCACGACTCCAAGGCCGCACCCGAGTGGCAGCCGGGCGCGGGCCTGCCGCGCATGCTGTTCACCGGGCTCGCGACCCTCGTCGGCGGGATCGGCTACGCGCTGCTGCTCGGCGCGGTGATGCTGGCGACCGGCCGCGAGCCGTCGCCCGAACGCGGCCTCGCCTTCGCGGTGGCCGGCTTCCTCGCCGTGGCGCTCGCGCCTGCGCTCGGACTGCCGCCGGAGCTGCCCGGTAGCGAGGCGGCTCCCCTGGTCGCGCGCCAGGTCTGGTGGCTGATGACCGCCGCCGCCACCGCGATGGGGATCTACCTCATCGCGATCCGCCGGGTGCCGATCACGATCCTCGGCGGACTTGTGCTCATCGTCGCGCCGCATCTGGCCGGCGCGCCGGAGGCGGCGGCGACGCCCTCCGAGCTTCCCGCCGGCCTCGCCGCGCAGTTCGCCGCGCGCTCGCTCGCCATCGCCTTCGTGTTCTGGGCGGTGATCGGGCTGGCGTTCGGCCGCGCGTGGCAGACCTTCGGGCCGAAGACCGCGGCAGGCGCCCGTGGCTGACACGGTCCTCTACGTCTGCACCACCTGCCGCATGGAAGGCGACGCACCGGACGGCCCGCGTGCCGGCGCCCGCCTGCTCGACGCGCTGCGCGCGCTGCCGGCGCCCGACGGGGTGACGATCGAGGCGGTCGAGTGCCTCTCCGTCTGCAAGCGGCCCTGCACCGTCGCGGTGGCGGCGGAGGATCGCTGGACCTACGTCTACGGCGACCTCGACCCCGCGGAGTCGGCACGCATCATCCTCGACGGCGTCGGGCTCTACGCCGGCACGCCCGACGGGATCGTGCCTTGGAAGCAGCGCCCGCAAGAGTTCCGCAAGGGCGTCGTCGCCCGCATCCCCCCGTTTCCGCCGCGCGCGGCCTGAGCCATCGGCGAGATCCCCATGACCATCGTTGCGAAGATCCCCTGCACCATCGTCACCGGCTTCCTCGGTGCCGGAAAGACGACGCTGGTGCGCCACGTGGTCGAGAACGCGGGCGGGCGCCGGCTCGCGATCCTGGTCAACGAGTTCGGCGACGTCGGCTTCGACAAGTCGTTCCTGGCCGCCTGCGGCATCGAGGGCTGCACCGAGGATTCGATCGTCGAGCTGCCCAACGGCTGCATCTGCTGCACCGTCGCCGACGACTTCGTGCCGGCGATGACGGCGCTCCTCGACCGCCCGAACCCGCCCGAGCACATCCTGATCGAGACCTCCGGCCTCGCCCTGCCGAAGCCCCTGGTCCAGGCCTTCCAGTGGCCGGCGATCCGCTCGCGGGTGACCGTGGACGGCGTCGTCGCGGTGGTGGACGGGCCGGCGGTGGCGTCCGGCGCCTTCGCCGAGGACCCCGAGGCGCTGGCGAACCAGCGCGCCGCCGACACGGCCGTGGACCACGACAACCCGCTGGAAGAGGTGTTCGAGGACCAGCTCCTTTGCGCCGACCTCGTCGTGCTCAACAAGGCTGACATGATGGACGCCGCCGGCCTCGCCGCAGTCCGGGCCGAGGTGGAGAGCCAGCTTCCCCGCGCGGTGAAGGTGGTCGAGACCGCCCACGGGCGGATCGACCCGCGCGTGCTGCTCGGCCTCCAGGCCGCCGCCGAGGACGACCTCGACGCGCGCCCCTCGCATCACGGCGAGGGCGAGGACCACGACCACGACGACTTCGAGACCGTGGCGCTCCCGGTCCGCACCGCGATCACCGCCGCCGACCTCGCCGCCCGCGTCGAGAAGGCGGCGGAGACCGAGGGCGTCCTGCGGATCAAGGGCTTCTGCGCCGTCGAGGGCAAGCCGATGCGCCTCGTGGTGCAGGGCGTCGGCCGCCGCATCACCCATCATTTCGACCGGCCCTGGACCGCGAGCGAGCCGCGCGACGGCACCCTGGTGGTGATCGGCCTCAAGGGTTTCGACCAGGGTGCGGTCGCGGAAGCTCTGGCCGGCTAGGGCTTGTCCGCCACCCGCGCTACACTGCCCGTTTTCACGACCACCGCAGATCCCGGGATGCTGGACCGCCGCGAGAGCCCGATGAGCCTGGATGCGTTCTTCGCCTGGCAGGAAGCCCAGGCGGAGCGCTACGAGCTTGTCGGCGGGATGCCGGTACGGATGATGGCGGGTGCTCGCAACGTCCACGACGACATCGTCGTGAACATCCTTGCGTGGCTGCGCACGGCCTTGCGCGGCAGCGGATGCCGCCCGTTCACCGGTGACGGCAGCGTCGAGACGCTGCCCGGCCAGATCCGCCGCCCCGACATCGGCGTCGATTGTGGGCCGCGCGATCCGAACGCTCTCAAGGCGGCGCAGCCGCGGGTCGTCGTCGAAGTGCTGTCGCCGAGCACGCGGGACTTCGACGCGTTCGAAAAGCTCGCCGAGTACCGCACGATGGCCGACCTTGAGCACATCGTGCTGGTCGAGCCCAACGCGGCGGAAGTTCGCCTGTGGACGCGCGAGCCCGACCGGAGTTGGGCCGAGACACGGCTGCTCGGCCTCGCCGCGACGGTCTCTATCTCAGCGCTCGGGATCGTCCTGCCGGCCTCGGAAATCTACGACGGCGTGACCTTCCCGAACCGGCCTCGCCTCGTCGCCGACGAGCCCGACGAATCGGCAGGCTGACTCAGCGCATGCACCTGATCCGCATCGATACGGTGAGCCTCGACGACGGCGAGGCGGCGGTCGACCTCGGGCAGCAGCCCGGCGACGTCGTCTTCCTGTCGTTCACCGATTCCGACCTGCTCGGCATGGCAAACGCCCACGCCGCCTGCGGGCCGGACTTCCCGTCTCTGCGGCTGGCCAAGCTGTCGCGGCTGCGCCACCCGATGTCGGTCGACCTCTACGTCGAAACGGTGGTGGCGAAGGCGAAGGTCGTCGTCATCCGCTGCCTCGGCGGGCTCGACTACTGGCGCTACGGCGTCGAACGCTGCGCCGCCGCGGCCCGGGCCGCCGGCATCCCGCTCGCGATCCTTCCCGGCTGCGACCGGCCGGACCCGCGCCTCGTCGAGCTCTCGACCGCGCCCGACCTCGCCCCGATCCTCGACGCCTATTTCCGCGCGGGCGGCCCCGAGAACCTGCGCCGGATGCTCGGGCGGATCGCGGCCGAGATCGGTTTCGCGACACCCGTCGAGCCGCCCGAGACCCTGCCGCGCGGGTTCGCCTGGTGCCCGGGCTGCGGGCCGCTGCCACTGGAGACCGCCCTGTCCGTCGGCGCCTCCCCGCTCGGGTTGACGGCACCCGACGCGCCTGCCCCGCACGCGCTGATCCTGGCCTACCGCTCGGCGGCGCTCGGCGGCGACGGCGCGCCGGCCGACGCGCTGGCCGCGGCGCTGCGCCAGCGGGGCATCGCGACGCTGACCGTCGCGGTAGCGAGCCTGAAGGACCCGGAGGCGGTCGAGGTCGTCCGCGCGGCGATCCGCGCGCGAAAGCCCGACCTGATCGTCGCCGCCACCGCCTTCTCGGCGCGCGAGGACGCCGGCTTCGTCCTCGACGCAGCCGACTGCCCGGTGCTGCAGGCCTTCACGGTCGGCAGCCCGCAGGAGGCCTGGGAGGCCTCGGCGCGCGGCATGAACGCGGCCGACCTCGCCATGCAGGTGGCGCTACCCGAGTTCGACGGCCGGCTCTCCGGGTTTCCGATCTCGTTCAAGCAGGAGGCTGAAGCCGTCGACGGGCACGCCGAGCGCCGCGCGGTCCCCTACGCCCCGGGGATCGCCGCACTCGCCGACCGCGCCGCCGCCTGGTTGCGCCTCGCCGCGACGCCCGCGCCGGAACGCCGGATCGCCGTGGTGCTGTCCGACTACCCGTCCCGCGGCGGCCGCGCCGGCTTCGCCGTCGGGCTCGACACGCCCGAGAGCGCCCGTGCGATCGTGTCGGACCTCGCCGACGCCGGCTACGCGGGCGGATCGCTGCCGGAGGCCGCCGCGCTCATGCACGCGCTGACGGACGGCGTGCAGGGTTTCGCGGTGTCGCTCGCCGACTACAGGGGTTGGCTTGCGACCCTGCCCGAGACGTCGCGCCAGGTTTTGACCGAACGCTGGGGCGCGCCGGACGCCGACCCCGCAATCCGGGACGGCTCCTTCCGATTCGGGATCGTGAGGTCCGGCCACGACACATCCCCTCCCCCCTCTGCGGGAGAAGGAGAGCTGGGCGCGGCGGGCCGCATCGCGATCTTCCTCCAGCCCGACCGGGGCCGGTCGGACGACCGCAAGGCCGGCTACCACGACCCCGACGAGCCGCCGACGCACGCCTACCTCGCGTTCCACCTCGGGCTGCGCCGCAACTTCGACGCCCTAGTTCACCTCGGCACGCACGGCACCACGGAGTGGCTGCCGGGCAAGGCCGTCGCGCTGTCGCCCGGGTGCTGGCCGGCGCGGGCCGTCGGCGCCCTGCCGGTGGTCTATCCGTTCATCGTCGACGATCCCGGCGAGGCGGCCCCGCTGAAGCGCCGGCTCGGCGGCGTCGCCCTCGGGCACCTGACGCCCGCCGTCGAGGCCGGCGGCCTCGATCCCGAGGCGGCGCGCCTGCGCGAGCTCGTCGAGGAATACAGCTCCGCGAGCGTCCTCGACCCGCGC
>NZ_VRUT01000152.1:0-11439 GCF_008039465.1 Methylobacterium sp. WL120
CCACGCTCGCCTCGCCGGGGCCGGGGGCGCGGCTCGCGCGAAGGAGCCGGCGGGCGGCCTCGGTGCGGGCCGATTCCGCCTCCGCGGGCGCGATCAGCCCACGTTGGAGGTCGCGCTCGATCTCGGCGAGCTGATCCTCGTAGAACGCCGTCTCGGTGACGGTGCCGGCCGCATCGGGGACGATGGCGACGCGGCGCGACATCGGCCAGAGCAGGGCCAGGACGGCCGCGGCGGTCATGCCCGCCAGAATGAACCAGATCGCCGTCATCACACCTTCGAAGCGGTCCCGGTTCGCCTGACGCGAGACCGCGGCCGCCTCATCCCCTCAGATTGTAAGACGGCCCTCGTCGGGACCGAATGGCCGTCGGCCGGATCGTAGAGACCGGCCGCAGGCGGTACGATGCCCGCTCTCGGCGTCACGGTGTCACGCAAGTTTTTCGCGATGACAAGCTTTTCGCGACGACGAGGGCGCGGACCTTTCCCGAACGTCCGCGATCAGTGCCCGGCCGCGCCCTTGGGCAGGTCGCCCGGCACCTCCAGCACCGCGCGCAAGCCGCCCAACGCCGCCTGCTCGAGGCGGAAGCGGCCGCGATAGAGGGTGGCGAGGTCCGCGACGATCGAGAGGCCGAGGCCGGAGCCGGGCTTCGATTCGTCCATGCGCCGGCCGCGCCCGAGCACCGCCGAGCGCGCCTCCTCCGGCAGGCCGGGGCCGTCGTCTTCGATCGCGACGAGAAGGTGGGGATAATCGTGGGCCTCCACCGCCTCGGCCCGGATCGCGACGCGGCCGGCGGCCCATTTCGAGGCGTTGTCGACGAGGTTGCCGACCATCTCCTCGAAATCCTGGCGCTCGCCGCGGAAGCGCAGGCCCGCCGGCACGTGGACCTCGTAGGCGATGTCCTTGTCGCGGTAGATCTTCCCGAAGGTCCGCACGAGGCCGGCGAGCGCCGGCTCGACGTCGGTCGAGGTCCCCAGCGTGCCGGCGAGCGCGGCCGCGCGCGCCCGGTCGAGGTGGTAGTTCACCTGGTCGCGCATCACCGCCGCCTGCTCGCGGATCTTCTCGGCGAGGTCGGCCGGCGCGTCCGAGGCGCCGACCTCGTTGACGATGATCGACAGCGGCGTCTTGAGCGCGTGGGCGAGGTTGCCGACCTGGGTGCGGGCGCGCTCCAGGATCTCGCGGTT
Source organism: Methylobacterium sp. WL120 (assembly GCF_008039465.1). Lineage (NCBI taxonomy): Bacteria > Pseudomonadati > Pseudomonadota > Alphaproteobacteria > Hyphomicrobiales > Methylobacteriaceae > Methylobacterium > Methylobacterium sp. WL120. Next base: position 1,180 of record NZ_VRUT01000152.1, read on the forward strand.
GGTCTCGATCAGGAGGTTCACCTCGCCGGTGAGCGGGGCGATGTCGCGGGGATAGGTCCCGGTGATCCGGTCGGCCTCGCCGCGGCGGATCGCGCCGAGCGCCGCGCGCATCTTCTTCAGCGGCGCCAGGCCGAAGCGGATCTGCAGCAGGGTCGTCAGCGCCAGCGACAAACCGAGCAGGCCGAAGGTCATGAACAGCGAGTTGCGGAAGCGCTCGACGTCGTTGACGATCTCGTCGGCCGGGCCGGCGACGCGCACGGTGTAGCGCCCGTCCTCGCCGAGGTCGACGTCGCGCTCGATGATGCGGAGCAGCCGGTCGTCCTGGGCGCGGCCGTAGCCCTGGCGGATCTGCCCGACTCCCGCCTTGCCGTCGGGATCGGTCGCGGGCTTCAGCGGCACGCCGACGAGGGAGCGCGAGGTGCGCAGGTCCCGCGGCCGGGCGTCGGGCTTGCCGACCTGCCAGTACCAGCCCGAGAGCGGCAGGTCGAAGCGCGGGTCCCCGAGGGTGAAGGCGCGACTCTCGGTGTCGCTCGGGGTGACGAGGTCGGTGGCGAGGTTGTTGGCGAAGACCAGCAGGCGGCTGTCGAACGCCCGCTCGGTGGTCTCGCGGTAGAGCGTCGTCAGGATCCAGGCGGCGAGCAGCAGGATCGCGGAGCTGGCCAGCAGCGCCGAGACCGCCAGGCGCACCGCGATCGAGCGACGCCGGAGGGAGAACAGGCTCAGGACCGCGCGCATCGGGGCGACGCGCGGTTCGGGCGCCGGATGCTCACGATCCTTCGGCTCGGCTCGTGGGGAGGTCGAAGTCATGCCGTGACCACGTTTCGAGGGCGGCGCGCGTACGCCCATTCTACCGGCGATGCGGAAGCCCATCGTCTCGTCGGTCCTCGGGCCGAGCGCAAGGGTCATCCGACGCGAGATCGCGACGCCCGAACCGAGTGAATGCGCAGGCGCGCCCCTGCGCGGCGACCGAGTGTGTCAGGGGTCGCGCCGGCGTCGGCTCAGGCGACCTGCCGGTCGAGGGGGTCGGATGCTGCGTCACCCGTGACCTGAGCCTGGTCCGGGGCGTAGGCGAACCGGAAGGCGTTTCGCCCCTCCGCCTTGGCGCGGTAGAGGGCGCGGTCGGCGGCTCGGTAAAGCGCCTCGCGGTCGAAGCCGTCCTCTCGCGTCAACGCGATCCCGATGCTGACGCCGATCCCGACGGGATGGCCGTCGAGATCGATCGGGAGCGACATCGCCGCGATCAGGCGCTCGGCCAGCCGGGTCGCGTCCTCGCGTCGGCCGGAGCCGGTCTGGATGACGACGAACTCGTCGCCGCCGATCCGGGCCACCGTATCCTCGATGCGCACCACCGAGCGGAGCCGGTCGGCGACATGGCGCAGCAGCTGATCCCCGGCCTGATGGCCCAGCGTGTCGTTGACGGCCTTGAAGCGGTCGAGATCCAGACAGAGGATCGCGAACCCGCCCTCCGCCCGCGACGCGCGCGCAGTCTCCTCGTCGAAGCGTTCGCGGAAGAGGACGCGATTGCCGAGGCCGGTGAGCGCGTCGTGCCGCGCGAGGTGCGCCATCCGCTGCTCGCTCTCCTTGCGAACCGTGATGTCGCGAACGGAAGCGACGTAGCCGTCCGGTCGACTCGTGATCTCGTCGTAGGTCAGGCTGAAGGAGGCCTCGACCCACACCCAGGTCCCATCCTTGCGCCGATATCGCTGCTGCCCCACGGCGTGGGTGACGCGCGCCGCGCCGATGTCGTCGAGGAGGCGCCGATATTCATCCGCATCGTCGGGGTGAACGAAGTCGAGTGGCCGGGTGCCGACCAACGCCTCGGCTTCGTAGCCCAGCAGCAGCTTGGCCGCGGGCGAGACGTAGCGGCGCGTTCCGTCGAGATCGGACCGCACCACCATGTCGGTGGTGTTGTCGGCGAGCAGCCGGTAGCCCGCCTCCCGTTCACGCAAGGCCCGCTCGGCCGCGTGCAGGCGGAGCTGCGCCACCACGACCTGAGCCACGTCCTGCAGCTGCCGGCGCTGTTCGGTGGAGAAGGTCCGCGGCTGGGTGTCGATGGTGCAGAGGGTGCCGGCATGCAGACCCGGCGCCAGAACGAGCGGGGCACCCGCGTAGAAGCGGATATGCGGCTTGCCCGTCACCAGCGGGTTGACGACGAAGCGGTCGTCGCGCGTCGCATCCTCGATCACCATGACGTCGGGGCTGAGGATGGCGTGCGAACAGAACGACACCTCGCGCGAGGTGCCGTCCAGGTCGAGGCCGCATTTGCCCTTGAACCACTGGTCGTTCTCTTCGACGAGCGAGACGAGCGCGATGGGGAGGGAGAACAGGGCCGCCGCGGTGCGGCAGAGCGCGTCGAAATGCGGCTCGGGCGGCATGCCGATCACGTCGAGGCTGCGCAGCGCCGCCAGGCGCGCAGGCTCATTGTGCGGAAGGGGAACCATGGAGATCCTTGCGCGAAGGCTCGGCAACCCTTGGGCCGAACCCGTCGAAGTGATCCGCAGGGTAAATCACCGAACCTTAACGTCGCGTCAGTGCTCGGCGTAGGGTCGTCACGCGATCCACAATGCGTCGGACCACGAAAATTTGATCTCGCTCGCCGAAACTTCGTTTTTCATACTAGAGATACTGCTAACACACCTTAAGGTTGTGAAAGATCCAAAAATCTCTCTCTGAAAGGATCGCGCAGAGCGGGCGCCAAGCGTCACACCCGAGCCGGCGGCTGGCTCGGATCCACCAGGTAGCCGAGGCCGCGCACCGTCTGGATGAGGTCGACCGCGAGCTTCTTGCGCAGCCGCCCGACGAAGACTTCGATGGTGTTCGAATCGCGGTCGAAATCTTGGTCGTAGAGGTGTTCGGTCAGCTCGGCGCGGGAGACGACGCGGCCGGTGTGGTGCATCAGGTAGGACAGCAACCGGTATTCGTGGCTCGTGAGCTTGACCGGGTTGCCGTCGACGAACACCCGGCCCGAGCGCGTGTCGAGGGTGACGGGCCCGCAGGCGATCTGGCTGGTGGCGTGGCCGGCGGCGCGGCGGAGCAGCGCACGCACCCGCGCCATCAGCTCCTCCATGTGGAACGGCTTGGTCACGTAGTCGTCGGCGCCGGCATCGAACCCGTCAACCTTGTCGGACCAGCGGTCGCGCGCCGTGAGGATGATCACCGGGGTCTTGATCCCGGCGCGGCGCCACTTCTGCAGCACGCTGACGCCGTCGGCCTTGGGCAGGCCCATGTCGAGGATGATCGCGTCGTAGGGCTCGCTCTCCCCGAGATAGCCGCCCTCCTCCCCATCGAAGGCCTTGTCGGCGACGTAGCCCGCCTCCTCCAGCGCGCTGACCACCTGCCGGTTGATGTCCCGGTCATCCTCGACCACGAGCAGACGCACGGATCACTCTCCCTCGAGCCACGGCCTTCTCGGCCGGTCAGTACTGGCCCGCCACCTGGCCGGTCTTGGCATCGACCATCACGTGCACGAAGTGGCCGTCCCGACGCAAGGCGGTCAGCATGTAGACGAGGCCGTCGGCGTGGCGGCACAGGCTGGCGCGCTGAATCTCCGCCCGCGCGATCACCGTGCGCGCGGCCTTGATCGCCGCCACCGGCGCGATCACCCGGCGCTCGGAGACCTCCTCGCGCATGTCGGCGGGCGACAGGCACTCCTCGACCCGCGGCTGCGACGCCCCGGGGGCGACGACCGGGGCCGCCTCGCGGGTCTCCTCCGCCAGCGTGCCGAGACCGCCGCCGGCGAGGGCCGCGACGGTCAGGCAGATCGCTGCGAGGGCGAAGGGGTAGCGCATGGATCGGGACTGTCGGCCGAAGGCACTGAATGCGCCCTGAATGCCCCCGGCCCGAGACGTGTCTCGCGGCGCGGTTAGAGCCTCGTGTGCGAGGTGGGTGGATCGGGGGGCGGCGGGTCTCATCGAAAGTCCATCGGGAGCTGCGAAGCGTTACGGCCGAGACCGGCAGCGGTTCCCTCGTGCAGGGTGCGATCCCCCGCGATCACGGCCCGGAAGCGGGCGACAAGATCGCAGCTCGGCGATCGACGTGCCGCACGGAACGACTGTCGAACGTCGAAGGCGTCGGTGATTTATACCTGGCCCCGCCCCACGAAGACGCACGAACCGTCCCGAACGGTGCCGGCAGATCGCAATCGCGCGATCGCGGCCCGGAACCAAAACTTAAGACGAGATATTCTACCCTCAGTTGCATTCAGTGTGCGAATCCACTCCGGTGGCGCACACGCGGCGGGGGCCTCCATGGCGATCGATCCGAACAACCTGTCGAAGACCGCGACCCTGACCTTCGCGGAGGAGTTCGACGACTTCACGCCTTGGAACGGCACGACGGGGCTCGACACGGTCGGGGCGCCACAATGGTCGACGAAGATCCACGCCACCGGGACGATGCCATACAATGACGAGTTGCAATACTACGTCGCCGCGTCGGACGGGGCCGCGGGCGGCACGGCCGGCCTGCCCGACCCGTTCCACGTCTCCGACGGCCTGCTGACGATCACCGCGGCGCCGGCCGCGCCCGGCATCCGGGATGCGATCGAGGGGCAGGCCTACACGTCCGGGATGCTCAACACCGCCCATACGTTCAGCCAGACCTACGGCTACTTCGAGATCCGGGCGCAGCTTCCGGCGGCGCAGGGGATGTGGCCGGCCTTCTGGATGCTGCCGGCGGACGGGAGCTGGCCGCCCGAACTCGACGTGATGGAGATGGTCGGCGGCGCGCCGAACATCCTGCGCAACACCGTCCACAGCCAGGTCTCGGGCGGACACCGGGTCGACGCGACCCATTACCTCGACGAGTCGAACGTCGCGGTGCCGGACATGACGTCCGGCTTCCACACCTACGGCGTCGACTGGGAGCCGGACACGATCACCTGGTACTACGACGGGCAGCCGACCTTCCAGGCGGCGACGCCCGCGGACCTGAACACGCCGATGTACCTGATCGCCAACCTCGCCGTCGGCGGGGCCTGGGCCGGCGACCCCGACGGGACGAATCCGGCGCAGATGACGATCGACTACATCCGGGGCTACGCGAGCGCACCGGACGCGGCGCGCGACGACACGTTCCACTTCCGCGACGCGCGCACGGGGGACGACCTCTACACGACGAGCGCGAGCGAACGGGATTACATCGCGCAGAACCTGCCCTCCTACACCGAGGAGGGCGTGGCCTGGGCGTCGCCGGCGGCGAGTCCCGATACGGTGGACGTGTTCCGCTTCGTCGATACGCGGACGGGGGAGCACTTCTACACCGCGAGCGTGGCGGAGCGCGACCACGTCGCCGCCATGCTGCCGAGCTTCCACGCCGAGGGCGTGGCGTTCCAGGCCTACGCCGACCCGGCGCTCGCCGGGGCCGACGCGCTGACGGTCCAACGCTTCGTTGAAACCGCGACCGGGGCGCATCACTACACCGCCGGGGCCGCCGACACGGCGGCCTTCACGCAGGCGCAGGCCGGCGGCGCCTGGGTCCATGAGGGCGCGGCCTTCACGGTACTCGCGCCGTCTTCGCCCCCGCCGGACCTGTGGTGACACCACCGCAGGTCACCCGGAACGGCGTGACCGCATCCGGCCGGCGCTGCGGGCGGACGGTGCGCCGGAACCCGTTGCAGGCGGCCGAAGGACTCTCGACCGGCATCGCCGGCCCGCAGGGAAAGTCGGCCGGGATCTCGGTCTCGATGGTCCGGGGTCTGCCGTCGCGGTCCCAGGGCGGCGCATCGACGGCGTTGGCAGGCGGCGCCACTTGGTGCCGGTCGGGTCCGACGCTGTGCAGGCAGCGCGCGTCGGGCAGCGTGCATTCGGCGAGGTCGGCGATCACCCGCGCCTGTCGCAGCGCGCCGCCGGGCGCGACCTCCGACGCCAGAAGCACGGACGACCCGACCCGGCCGGGCCGGTGCCGGTCGCCGGCGGCGTAGAAGACGATCGCGCAGAGCCCGAGAAACAGGCCCCCGCCGACCGCGTGGTAGAGCCGGGTGAGCCAGCGGTCGAGGGAGGCGCTCATCGCAGATCTCCCCGGACGAGGCGCCAGAGCTGGCGCACGAGCGGCAGCCGGTCGACCCCGAACTGCGCCAGGGCGAAAGCCGTGACGACGACGACGACCGCCGCGTGCTTCATCCGCCGGTAGAACCGGGCGAGCGCCCGCCGCTCGATCCGTTCGTCGATCAGCTCGTCGAGGGCGGTGAGCCGGTCCGGCGTCTGGCGCCGGATGAAGGTGCGCCACTCGGTGCCGAAGCGGACGACCAGCCGATCCTCCTCGGCCTCGGACGCCGCGCGGCCGGAGTAGGCCCGGCGGATCAGGCTCTCGCCGAGGCCGTCGTCGGGCGGCGGCAGCACCCGCCCGACGCCCTCGCCGATCGCGTCGAGGGCCGCCCGGCGGCAGGCGGGGTCGCGCGCCTCCGGGCTCTGCGATGTCGCGTCCATGCCGCCTCCCGCGGGTGTCAGCGTGTCGGTCCGTCACCCGCGGCTGGGCACTCTCGCTAGCGCGCCGCGAGGCCGACGGCGGCCAAAGCCGGCGCGAGGGTGTTGGCGGCGGTCGAGCCTTGCTCCAGCGCGAGGCGGCGAAACACCTTCTCGGCGATGCCGGGCAGGCCGCCGGCGGCCTTCACGACGAAGCCCGGCGCCTGGTCGGACGCGCGCTGGACGGCGGCCGCGATCACGGCCGAGCCCACCGGCACGGTGAGCACCTGCCCCTTGGCGGCCCCGGATACCGCGTTCAGCGCATAGTCCGTGACCCGCCGGACCATGCCCTCGACCACGGATTTCGACAGCACGTAGCTCAGGAGCGGCGCGAACCGGGCGATCAGGCCGGTCGCCAGGGCGACGAGGAGCGGCATCAGCACCGCCTGCGCCGTGGTGGCGAAGGCGACGACCCACTCGCCCCACGGCAGGACGACGGCGGGGGCCGCCGCGGCGAGGGCGGGCGACGCGACGAGGCAGGTCGCGAGGCAGGCGGTAAGCGAGACACGGGCGCGCGGGGGCGCCGCAGGGAAGCGGGTCATGGTTTCAAGTCCTCTGGCTGGGGATGCGCGGTGGAGCCCGGCCGGCACGGGAACTCGGATCAGGCTCGGCCGGCGGCCGGCGTCGCGGCGAGCCAGGCGCGGATCGCGTCGCGGAGCCGAGCGAGCCGGGCGGGACGTGGTGCGGTCGGGACCAGGACCGGGGTCGCGACGCGCGGGTCCGCCACCGCCGCGAGGGGGGCCGCGATCCGAATTCGCGCCGCGGCGTCGGTCGGGCGCGGCAGGGCGGCGGCGTAGGGGGTGACGAACTGCTCGGCCTCGGCGCGGCGGCGCCCGAGGATCGCCGCGGGCCTGGCCCACATCAGCATCGCCTCGGCGCCGCCGGCCGCGTCCCCGGCGTTGATCCGCCGCAAGGCGGTCGAGCCGGAGAAGGCCGACGGCCCGATGTTGTAGCAGAGCGAGACCAGGGCATCGAAGGCGTGCGGCCCGACCGGCGCCGTCAGCCCGCTCCGGACCGCGGCGACGTAGGCCGCGACGTCGCGCGCGAAGATCGCGTCGCACTCGGCGGCGGTGATCGCGAGGCCCGGCACGACCTGCGGCGGCCCGGCGGCGGAGGTGTGGCCGACGCCGATCGTCCAGACCCCGACGGAATCGCGGTAGGCCCGGAGGCGCCGGCCCTCGCGCGCGATGAGGCACGCCTCGCCGATGGGGGAGAGGTTCATGGCAGTCTCCGAGAGGGAAAAGGTCGATCGACGCGGCGGGTGCTCGGGTCTCACCCGAGCTGGTGGGCGCCGAAGAACGAGTCGGCCGCCGCGACGTAGCCGTCGGCACCGGTGAAGCGGGCCCAGACCTCGACGCCGTCGCCCGCCGCGAGCTTCAGGGTCGAGGCGAGCGACAGGGCGGTGATCCCGTCCACCAGCGCGCCGGTGGCGGCGGCGCGCCCGCGCCCGGCGGCCGCGCCGTTCCGGTAGAACTGGACCTCGAAGGCGGTCGGCGCGCTGGCCCCGTTGCGCTTGTAGGTGAGCATCGCCGAGACCCGGTAGAGCCCGGCCTCGGGGGCGGTGAAGCGGTTCGTCCCGGCGGCGAAGGCGCCCTGGTCGTTGCTGTCGGCGACGTTGAACTGCACCTTGGTCCAGGCGCCGGCCGGAACGTAGTTGTCGAAGCTGGTGCCGGCGGCGGCCTTCGCGAAGTTGCTGATCCGCGCCCAGCCCGCGCCGGTGTACCATTTGAGCGCGGTGGCGGTGCTGCTGGCGTAGAGCTGCCCGAGGGCGAGACCGGCCGCGGGGTCCGCCGCCAGCGGCGCGAGCCGCACCGCGCCGTTGGCCTCGACGGCCAGAACCTCGGCGCTGGCCGCGGTGCCGGCGGGCGTCGTGCGCAGGCTGATCCGCGTCGGCTGCGACGCGTCCGACCAGGCATCCGTGGCGAGGAAGGCGAGCTGCGCCCGGGGCGTCGCCGCGTAGCCCGTCGCGCCGTAGCCGAAGGCCGAGACCTGGCCGATCATGGAACCCGACTGCAGGGCGACGGGTGCGGCGGCGTTCCCCGCCGCGGCCCGGAAGGCGAGATGCCCCGAGGCGCCGGCGCCGAAGCCGTCGAGGACGAGCCGCGGCGGCGTCCCGTCCGCGCCGGAGACCCGCAGCACCGTCTGGGGCGGCGCGTCGGGCAGCGCACCGGCGTTGGCGCTGACCTCGAGCGGGCCGGCGACCCGCCCCAGCGCGAGCCGGCCGGTGGCGGCGGAGACCGCGAGCGGGGTCGTGAAGCGCGCGCCGTCCGGGCTGACCTTCAGGGCGAAGTCGTCGGCGCCGAAGGTGCCGAACAGCGCGCGCGTCGAGAACCCGGTCTGGAACGCCAGCCCGGCGTCGCGCGCCGCCGCCTGCTTGTTGAGGGTGAGCCGCACGCTGCCCGAGCCGGGCGTGACGTCGTCCCAGGAGAACAGCGCGGCCTCGGACTTCACCGCGAGGCGGTTCACGGCGTCGGCCGCGGTGCCGATTCCGAGGCGGGCGAGGTTCTGGAGGGTCGTGAAGGAAGCCCGCAGGCTCGTCCAGGCGCCGCCCGCGAAGGTGTAGAGGTCGGCCTCGTCAGCGACGTAGGCGAGCCAGCCCGGCCGGGGCGCGAGCCCGATCCAGACCCCGTCGCGGAAGCAGGCGACCTGACCCGACAGGGCCGCCCAGGCCCCGGTGGGCGCTGCCGCGACGACGAGGTAGCGGTCGCCCTCGGCCGGGGCGGCGGGCGGCGCCACGAGGTCCTTGTCGAGGCAGGCGAGCTGCACGAGCGCATCGAGCTGCACCAGGGCCTCGTTGTGGGTGACGTGCTTCTGCGCCTGGTTGGCCGCGATCAGCGGCAGCGCGAGGTTTTGCGTGGCGTCCGACATCGGCGAGCTCTCTCCAGCAGTTCTTCCAGGGCGTCTTGCGAACGAGGCTGCCGAGGTTCCCCGGCGTCAGGCCCGGCCGACCGGCAGGCGCGCGCGGGCTGCCGCGCCTGGCCCGAACGCCGCCCCGACCTGCGCGACGGCCACGTCGAGCAGCGCCTGCGGCCCCCCGAAATCCGCGGCCTCGTCGGCGTAGAGCAGGCTCGGCCCGGAGGCGGTCAGCGTGCGCAGCCCGCGTCCGTCGGGGGCGAAGACCGTGACCGCGTAGGCCTCCACCGCCTCGTCGAGGGGGATGTCGGCGGCCTCCCAGCCGTCGGCGTCGCGGCGGGCCCGGCGGATCCACGAGAGGCGCACGCCGCCGGGCTCGCGCCGGGCGCGCAGGTGGACCGGGCGCAGGGGCGCCAGCGCCGACAGGCCGGCCGCGGCGAAGACCTCGACGAAGGACGGGTCGCCCGGATCGCGGGCGGCCGGGCCGATCCGGTAGCGGAACCGGCGGCCGGCCACGTCGAGGCGGTCGACCAACGGGACCACCGCGCCGTCGTCGAGCCGGACGATCAGGCTGCCGGCCGGAGCCGGGCGCGTCGCCGCCGCCTCGCTGCCGGCGAGCCCCCGCAGCAGCCCGCCGAGGCGGAAGGTCTCCTGGCCGGTGAGCACGGCGTCCTGCGCCGCGATCATCTCCACGGTGCCGTCCGGCGCGATCACCGCGAACAGGTTGCCACCGGAAAGCATCGCGGCCAGGCCGACGCTACCCAGCGCGCCGGCGTTGCGGAGGGTCGCATCGAGGCGCACCGCCCGGTCGAGGCGCCAGAGCGGCCCGGGGGGCAGCGGCGTCAGGGTGCGGCCGAGGCAGGCCGGGTAGTCCACGCTGCCGTGAAGCGCCAGCGGCGCGCCCTCCCCGTCCGAGCGCCAGACGGCCAGCGCGCCGGGCCAGGGC
>NZ_VRUT01000153.1:0-11405 GCF_008039465.1 Methylobacterium sp. WL120
GGCCGAGGCCGCGACCGCCGAGGGCCGCAAGCTCCACCTGCGCATCGCCGTCGATTATTCCGCCCGCGACGCGATCCTCGCCGCCGCCGCGCGGCTCGCCGGAGAGCCGACGTCGCGCGCGGCGTTCGGGGCCGAGGTCGCCGGCGCGATGCACGGCTCGCCGGTCGACGTCGACCTGCTGATCCGCACCGGCGGCGAGAAGCGTCTGTCCGATTTCATGCTCTGGGAGGCGGCCTACGCCGAGCTCCACTTCACCGAGCGGATGTGGCCCGATTTCGGCGAGGACGACCTCGCCGCCGCGATGGCCGAGTTCACCCGCCGCGACCGCCGCTTCGGCGGCCTGACCAACCCGAAGGTCTCCGCCGCGGCCTGAGACCGGCCCGGATCGCACTGGACAGGCCGGGGGGTCGGCGCCAGATCGGTGATGTCGCCACCCAGGCTCGAAGATCGTTGTATGTCCGCTGACGCACCCCCGCCCGCCCTCGACGACGAGACCGTCGCGTTCGCCGGCCGCCTGTTCCAGTACGCTCGGATGGGTCATGCCGCGGAGTTGGCGGAGCTGTTCGGGCAGGGCCTTCCGGCCAACATCCGCAACGACAAGGGCGACAGCCTGCTGATGCTGGCGGCCTATAACGGCCAGGCCGAGACCGCCCGCGTCATCCTGGAGGCGGGCGGCGACCCGGAACTCGCCAACGACCGCGGCCAGACGCCGCTCGCCGGCGCCGCCTTCAAGGGCGACATCGCGATCGCCACGCTGCTGCTGCTGCATGGCGCCGCCGTGGACGGCACCGGCGACGGCAGCCGCACCGCCCTGATGACCGCTGCGATGTTCGACCGTACCGAGATCGTCGCGCTTCTGCTCGCCCACGGCGCCGACCCGGGGCGGCGCGACGGCGCCGGCCAGTCGGCCGCCGACATGGCGCAGGCGATGGGCGCGCAGAACACCCCGGCGCAGCTCGCGAACGCGCGGCGGCCAGGCGCCTAATCGATCATTCGCCGTCGGGCGGCAGCGCTTCGGTGACCTGGACGCGCTGGGCCGGCTGCTCCTGCACGGGCTCGACCGTCTCGACCGTGGGCGCGATGGCGGTGACACCTTCGTAGCGAGACAGGCGCCGGTCGATCATGCCGTCGATCCGGTCGTAGACCTCGGCCACCGTGAGATGGCGGCGGGCCTTGCCGGCGGCCTTGTCGGCCTTCTGGGTGAACAGCGCCCGGTTGGCCCGGGCCGCGTTGCGGAACTCGCGCTCGGCGACCTCGTCCGGGCGATCGACGTTCATGGTGAGGAAGCGCCCGGCGCTCGACGTGCCGAGGAAATGCGCGAAGTACAGCTCCGAGGTGGTCAGCACCCGGCCGACGCGGGCCTCTATCCGCCCGCGGTCGCGCTTGATCAGCTCGGCCGCCATCAAGGCGGCGACATAGGGGTCCTTGCGGAGCGACAGCACCCGCTCGCGCATCGGCGCGGCCACGGTGATCGCGGAGCCGCGCCCCTTCACTGCGGCCGCCTCGGCGTCCAGCCCGTAGCGGGCGCCGAAGTCGCGGATCATTTCGAGCCAGGTGGCGGTGACGAACTGGAACAGGCCTTCGGCGGACGAGGTCTGCGCCTTCACGTCGGTCGAGAAGCTCGACTCCTTGTCGGCCAAAGCCATCAGGTAGACCGGGTCGACGCCGGAGGCCGAGGCGGCCTTCAGGATCGTGTCGACGATCCGGCGCGGCACGCCGACCTTGCCGAACCGGATCGTGTCGTCGGTCTCGGGCGAGGGCCGGGGCAGGGCAGCGAGATCGCCGGCGATCAGCGCGCTGGTGGCCGGCTCCTGCTCGACGACCGGAACGCCGCTCCACGCGGCAGGGTTGTCGGAGGGCCCGGCCCTCGCAAGTTCGGTCGCGGCACGCGGGCTCTGGTCGATCCGGTCGTGGGCCAAGGCGGCCGGGGCGAAGGCAGTCTGCGGCAGGGCGAAGCCGGCGAGCAGGGCGGCCAGCCCCATGGCCGCGGTGCGGCGGCGCAACGGCGAAGGGCGGCGGAATTTGGCGTCGTTCCGCTGCGTCCCGCAGGCGGACCGCGGCAGCCAAGCCACGGTATCATCTTCACAATTCGACCCGTTGGGCACGAGTCGGCTCACGTCGTCGGCGCAACGCGCCGGCTCCGGGAAAACCCCCATTGCTGGTCCTTTTCGTGCCGCGGCGTTCATGGGCCGGGCTTCGATCGAGCGGCGGCTCTATCGCCGGATGCCGTGACCAGAATGGGACGGCTCGGTGATCCAACCGTGGCGCGCTTAAGGAGCCGTTAACGCTGACGTTTCACGGTTTCTTAACCAGTCGTTCGGGTGCCATTCAGCCGTAGGTTGGCACCAAGATGTCGCATTCGGGCTTGGAACGTTGCCCCCGAGCGCCAGTTAGCTAGGGCCACGCAGGGCGGTCCGCCTCGGCCCGTTCGAAGCTCTGCGTCCGAAGCGTTTAAGGAATTTTCTCCCCATGAGCATGCAGACCGGTCGTCGCGTCGGCGTTGCGTTTGTCGGCATGGGTGGCGCAGTCGCCACCACCGCCATCGCCGGCATCGAGATGATCAAGTCCGGATCGAACCGCCTCGACGGGCTGCCTCTCGCCGGCGTCTCGGTGGCCGGGATGGCCGACTACAAGGAACTCGTCTTCGCAGGATGGGACCTCAACGGCGACGACCTCGCCTCCGCCGCGCAGGGGCACGGCGTGCTCACCAAGCAGGACATCGAGAACGGCGCCCAGGTTCTCAAAGGCATCCAGCCCTGGCCGGCGGTGGGCAGCGCGAAGTTCTGCAAGAACATCGACGGCGCCAACCGCATCGTCGCCGCCGACCACCGCGAGGCGGTGTCGATCATCGCCGCCGACCTGCGCCGCTTCAAGCAGGAGAGCAACCTCGACGAGGTGGTGGTCGTGAACCTCGCCTCCACCGAGCGCTGGCCCGACCTCACCGCCGCCGTGCTGAACTCGACCGAGGCGTTCGAGAAGGGCCTCGACGCCAGCGACGAGCACATCTCGCCGGCGATGCTCTACGCCTACGCGGCGATCAAGAGTGGCGTGCCCTACGCCAACTTCACCCCGAGCATCGCCGCCGACGTGCCGGCGCTGCTCTCGCTCGCCACCGAGATGAACGTGCCGGTGGCCGGCAAGGACGGCAAGACCGGCCAGACCATGATGAAGACGGTGCTGGCGCCGGCCTTCAAGGCCCGCGCCCTCCACGTCGACGGATGGTTCTCGACCAACATCCTCGGCAACCGCGACGGCCTCGCCCTCAATGACCCGGCCTCGCTCCAATCGAAGCTCAACACCAAGGGCACGGTGCTCGACTCCATCCTCGGCTACCCAGTCGAGGATCATCTGGTCCACATCCACTATTACCGCCCGCGCGGCGACGACAAGGAAGCCTGGGACAACATCGACATCACCGGCTTCATGGGCCAGCGCATGCAGGTGAAGGTCAACTTCCTGTGCAAGGACTCGATCCTGGCGGCGCCGCTCGTCATCGAGATCGCCCGCGTCCTCGACCTCGCCAAGAAGCGCGGCGATGGCGGCGTGCAGGAGCAGCTCTCGACCTTCTTCAAGGCGCCGATGGTCAAGAACGGGCACGGCCCGGAGCACGACTTCGGCAAGCAGGGCAAGATGCTGCTCGATTGGCTGGACGGCGACCGCTGATGTCGGACGGCGTTCCGGTGAACGGCGCGTCCGGGCCTGCCGCGCCGGCCGAGCTTCGCGACCTGTTCGTCGAAATGAACGACCTCAAGCGCGTCCGGTCCGCCGGGCGCGTCGGCTCCATCGCCGAGCGCTTGTTCGCGCAGGGCTGGAGTGCGCTGACCGGGGGTGCCTCCGCGGAAGACGTCGCCCTCGACATCACCGCCACGGCGCTCGCCGCCACCCGCCTGTGCGACCTCGACGCTGCATTCCTCGCCTCCGCCGGCCTGTCCGAAGAGGCGGTGTCCGGCGTGCTGGTGGACGGGTTCGACAGCGTCACGTCGAACCTAGATCCCGGCCTGCGCGAGACGCTGCGGGGCAGGCTCTCGCGCCGCGTCGCGCATCGGCCGGGCCCGGTGCCGGGCTTCGTCACGGCCCTGGCGCGGCAGCCGCGAGCGGGTGTCACCTGCCCTGGACGCGCCCGGATCCTGCTCGAGCCGCCGGAGAACCACGCCGAGCACTGCCTCCTCGTCGCGGTCTACGGCGTCGTGCTGAGCCCGTTCTACCGGGCGGACCCGGCGACCGTGTTCCTCGCGGCGATGGCGCATCACTTCCACAACGCCGCGATGCCCGACGCAGGCTTCACCGGCGAGATGCTGCTCGGCGACCATCTCGGGCCGATCATGGCGCGGACGACGCAGTGGGCGTTGGACGAGTTCGACGGCCCGCTTCGCGAGACGGTAGAGCGCGCCCGCGCCGTCTTGCCGGACGACGCGACGGCGGAAGGCCGCGCCTTCCACGCCGCCGACTGCGTCGATCGCGTCCTGCAGATCGCGCAGCACCTGCAGGCGGCCTCCCTCACCATGCAGACGGTGCTGGGCGACATGGAGCTTGTCCACGCCGGCCCGGTCAAAGGGTTCCACGACCGCGTGCTCGTGGATATGCGCATCCCGTAAGTCTCACGTCGTGTGGAAGTGCCCCGTCGTGAGGGCTCCGCATGACGTCCCCGCCATGACCGCGCAGGCGGCATCAGAGTTGCGATGATCCCCTTCGACCTGCGGTCGCCAACGACCGGCAACGCCTTGAAGCCCGACAGCGCGCATTCCCTGCGCGATGCCGAGGCGAACGGGCGCTGGCCGGTGATCGACGGCATCCCGTACCTTCGCATCGGCCGCGCCGACCTTGTCGCCCGCGCCCTCGTCCACCTCGACGCCAAGGAGGCAGACGCCGCGCTCGCGCTGCTGCTCGCCGACCAGGACGACTGGTGGACCGGCCCGCTGGCCGACCCGGCCGAGCTCGCCGAGCTGATCGCCGGCCGCGCGACGGCGACGTTGCGCGATGCCGTCCGCCTGCTCGGCTGGGGCCGCGTCGGCGACTACTTCCTGCATCGCTGGAGCGACCCGACCTATCTCGCCGGGCTCGCCCTGCTCGAAGCGCATTGGAACGATCCGATCTGCGTCTTCGAGTTCGCCTGCGGCATCGGTCACTACCTGCGGACCCTGAAGCAGCGCGGCTGCAAGGTGGCGGGGGCCGACGTGGTCTTCGCAAAACTCTGGGTCGCCCGGCATTGGGTGGTCGGGCCCGGTGCGCAGCTCGTCTGCTTCGACGCCGGCTCGGAGCATTGGCCGATCCCCGGCGCGCCGGTGGACCTCGTCGTCTGCAACGACGCGTTCTACTTCCTCGACGACAAGGCGACGCTGCTCGACAACCTGCGCCAGAACGCCGGCGACGACGGCTGGCTCGCGCTCAGCCATATCCACAACAGCGACAGGCCCGGCTTCTCGGCCGGCCGCGCGGTCTCGGCCGACGAGATCGCGGAGCTGTTCCCCGACGCCCTCGTCTACGACGACGACGAGCTGACCGCGGCGCTCGCCGCGGCGCGGGCGCCGAGCCCGCGGGCGCCGTCGGAGCTCCGCGGCTGCGAGGCCTTCTCCGTGGTCGCCGGCCCCGGCATGCGGCCGGCTCCGCGCTCGGTGATCGACGGGCTGACGCTGCCGAAGGCCGGCGCGGACCTCGTCCTCAACCCGCTCTATCGCCGCGACGCGGCGGGGGCATACCGCATCGCCTGGCCGTCGGAACGCTACGAGGCGGAATACGCCCGGTCCGTCACCTACCCGTTGCGGTCGGACGGTCCCGAAGGCCTGGTCTTCGCCGGCGGCGTCGCGGCGCCGGAGGTCGGACGGGTGCGCAGCCGCGAATTCGTCGATCTGCCGGAGCGCTGGTGATGGATGCGGTCCGCTGGGGCATCGTCGGCTACGGCTGGGTCGCCCGCGACTACATGGCGCCGGGCATCCGCGGGGCCGACCACCGGCTCGTCGCGGTGTGCGATCCGGGCGCAGCCTCGCGCGCCGCCGCCGAAGCGGAGGGCGCGCGCGCCTACGACAGCTTGGACCGCCTCATCGCCGACGCGGAGGTCGAAGCAGTGTACGTGGCGACGCCGAACCACCTCCACCGCCAGGCGGTCGAGGCGTTGTCGGCATCCGGCAAGGCGATCCTGTGCGAGAAGCCGATGGCGGCGACCTTGCGCGACGCCGAGGCGATGGCCGAGGCGGTCGGGCGTGGGGGCGCGTTCTACGGCACGGCGTTCGACCAGCGCCATCATCCCGGCCATCGCGCCATGCGCGACCGCATCGCGGAAGGCCAGCTCGGCACGGTGACGGCGATCCGCATCGTCTACGCCTGCTGGCTCGGGCGCGACTGGGCCGCCTGTCCCGGCCAGGACAACTGGCGCATCGACCCTGCCCAGGCCGGCGGCGGCGCGTTGATGGACCTAGCGCCGCACGGGATCGACCTCGTCGACTACCTCCTCGGCGAGTCTCTGGTGGACATCACGGCCCTCACCCAGATCCGCGCGCAGGATTACGCGGTCGACGATGGCGCACTGCTGATCGGCCGGACGGCGGACGGCGTGCTGGCGAGCCTCAACGTCGCCTACAACTGTCCCGACGCGCTGCCGCGCCGCCGCCTGGAAGTGGTCGGCACCAAGGGCCTGCTCACCGCGATTGACACGATGGGGCAGACCGCCGGCGGCACCGTGACCTTCACCGACGGGGCCACCGGCCGCTCCGAGCCCGTCGCCTTCGACGCCGAGGCGTCGCCCTTCACCGAGCAGGTGCGGGCCTTCGGCTCGGCGCTCAGGCGGCCCGCAGAACGGGACGCCTACTCGGCGGCGCGCGACCTCCACACCATGCGGCTGATCGCGCGGGCCTATGGCGCCGCGTCACAAGCAGACGGATCGAACACGTGACTGAGAACGACCAGGACACCCGGGCCCGCGATCCGCGCATCAAGGCGCCGCGTCCCTACGGCTTCGGCGGTCCGCGCAAGATCGAGGGCCTGCCCCAGAACCTGCCGGAGCCGGTGCGGGCCTATCTCGACATCCTGCCGCCCGGGAGGATCGTCGGCTTTCCCCTGGCGCCCCTCGACCGCACCGGCATCCCGGTGTGGTTCGTCTCGCTGTTCCTCGACGACCCGTTCTTCGTCGGTGCGATGCCCTCCGGCATCGGCTACGGCGCCACCGACGACGAAGCGCTGATCGGCGCGGTGGCCGAGATCGCCGAGAACCTGATGCCGTCGCTCGCGGTGATGCCGCGCAAGAAGGAGAGCGCGAGCTACGACGACCTCGTGCGGGTCTACGGCGCCGGTTCGGTCGCCGACCCGCTGACCCTTTGCCTTCCGGCCGGCTCGCCGGTCGGGCGCGGCACGGTGATGGAATGGACCGCCGCCACGCGGGCCAAGACCGGCGAGATCGTGCTGATGCCGCTCGACATCGCGGCCACCGACTATTTCGAGCTGTCGGAGGGCTACAAGCCCTTCACCAACCTGATCACCAACGGGCTCGGCGCCGGCCCGGACGTGCCGTTCGCCCTCGGCCACGGCGTATTGGAACTGCTTCAGCGCGACGGCAATGGCCTGCTGTTCCGGGCGCTCGACCAGGGCGTGATGCTCGACGTCTCGCAGGGCCTAGGCCCTGAGACGCAGGCGATGCTCGACCGCCTCGACGCCCTCGGCATCCGGGCGCTGCCGAAGTTCGCCACCGACCAGTTCGGGCTGACCAACCTCTACGTCGTCGGCTACGATAAGAACCCCGCCGACACGCCCGTACCGATCGCGTTGTCGGCCTGCGGCGAGGCCTGCGACCCGGACCGCGAGCGGGCGCTGCGCAAGGCGCTGCTGGAGTTCCAGGCTGCCCGCGTGCGCAAGGCCTTCGGCCACGGACCGCTGGCCTTCGCCGAGCGTGTGACGCCGCCGGGCTACGTCGGCGCCTTCATCGAGAAGGCGCTGCCGAGCCTCGACCTGGAGGAGAGCCGCGCCCTAAAGGCGATGCTGGAATGGATCGTGCTGCCGCCCGAGGGCCTGCGCGACGTCCTGAAGGACACGGTCTATTCCGAGCGCGCGACGAAGGCGTTCACCGACCTGCCGACGACCCCCGCCGCCGACGGCCACGCCCGCGGAGAGATCGCCTGCGAACGCCTGGAGCAGGCCGGGTTCGACATCCTCTACGTGGACTGCTCGCCCGCGGGCGGCGCCGTCGGCGTGGTCAAGGCGATCGTGCCGGGGCTCGAAGTCGAGACCATGAGCTACTACCGCATCGGCGAGCGCAACGCGCGAAAGCTGATCGAGCGCGACCACCCGTTGATCAAGTTCGGCACGCCGAGCGAGACCCTGCTGCCGGTTCGCCTGACGCCGGAGGCGCTGGACCGGTTCGGCGGCCAGCCGCTGTTCGACACCGCCTTGGCGGAATCGATCGTCGGCAGCCACTATCCGCTTTACCGCGAACCGGAATCGCACCACGCCCCGTTCCGCCTGGAGCAGCAGGGGAGGGCCGCATGAGCTTGCGCTTCGCCTACAACACCAACGGCGCGGCCAACCACCGCCTCGACGATGCGATCGACCTGATCAAGGGCGCCGGCTACGATGGCGTCGCGCTGACGCTCGACATCCACCACCTCGACCCGTTCGCCGAGGGGTGGGCGACGGAAGCCGGCCGGGTGGCGAGCCGCCTGGAAAAGCTGGAGCTCGGCTCGGTGATCGAGACCGGCGCCCGCTTCCTCCTCGACCCGCGCGCCAAGCACGAGCCGACGCTGGTTACCGCCGACGCCACGGCGCGCGCGCGCCGCGTCGGCTTCCTCAAGCGCGCGATCGACATCGGCGCGATGCTGAACTCCGAGGCGGTCTCGTTCTGGGCCGGCGTGCCGAAACCCGGAATCGACCCAGCCGAAGCGCGGGGCTGGCTCGTCGACGGCTTGACCGAAGTGGTCGCCTACGCCGCCGTGAAGGGCGTCGTGCCCTGCCTCGAACCCGAGCCGGGCATGCTGATCGAGACGCTGGACGACTTCGCTGCGCTCAAGGTCGAGGGCCTGCGGCTCGCGCTCGACACCGGCCACTGCCTCGTCACCGGCGAGCGGGACCCGGCGGCGGCCGTCCACGAGTTCGCCGGCCGCGTCGGCACGGTGGCGATCGAAGACATGAAGCGGGGCGAGCACATCCACCTGCCCTTCGGCGAGGGCGACATGGACGTGCCCGGCATCCTCGACGCCCTGGAGGCGATCTGCTTCGACCGGTTGATCTGCGTGGAGCTGTCGCGCGAGAGCCACCGCGCCGACGCGATGATCCCGGCCTCCCTCGACTACCTCCGCAGTTGCCGGCGCGACGGGCCGGCCCTCCCGGACGACCAGGAGACCCGGCGGCAATGAGGATCTGCTTCGTCAGCCGGCGCTACTTCCCGGCGATTTCCGGCATGAGCGTCTACGCGCAGAACCTGTTGCGGGAGCTGGTCCAGGCCGAGCACGACGTGACGATGATCTCGCAGTATCGCGGCGACGCCTTCGGCACCCGCGTCTACGGCGGCGGCCCGCCGCCACCGGTCCCGGGCGTGCGGGTGATCGGCCTCGAACAGGTCGGCGAGCAGACGGACGGAGACTTCGAGCGCGACATCGACACGATGGTCGCGACGATCCGCGCCGAACACGCGGCCAACCCCTTCGACGTGCTGCACGCGCAGTACGGCTACCCGACCGGCTGGGCCGTGCTCCTGGCCTCCAAGGCGCTCGGCGTTCCGAACGTGGTCTCGATCCAGGGCGGCGACGGGCACTGGGTCGGGTCGTGCTGCGAGACCCACCGCGTCGCGATGTGCGAGGTGCTGGCCCACGCCAACGCCCTGCTGATCGGCGGCGCCTCGTTCGTGGACGAGGTCTGCGAGCGGCTGGGGTCCGATCCGGCGCGCTTCACCATCGTGCCCGGCGCGGTCGACACCGCTCGTTTCGCTCGAGGCGGCGACGGCTTGCCTGCGCCGCATGACGGTCCGATCCGCCTGTTCTATCACGGCCGCGTCGACCGCCGGAAAGGCGTGCTCGACTTCATCCGGGCCCTGGCGATCCTGCGCGAGCAGGGTACACCGTTCGCCGCCACGATCTCCGGCATCGGCCCCGACGTGGATTCATCTCAGGCCCTGTCGGCCGAACTCGACTTCGGGGAACACGAGATCCGCTTCACCGGCTACGCCGACTACGACGCCGTGCCGGCCCTCTACGCACAGGCCGACGTGTTCGTATCGCCGACCTATGCGGAAGGCTTCTCCAACACGATCCTCGAGGCGATGGCAGCGGGCCTCGCCGTCGTCTCCTGCCACGCGGTCGGCGTCTCGGACTGCCTGCGTGACGGGGAGAACGGCCTGCTGACGATGCCGGGCGACGTGCCGGCGCTCGCCGAGTTGCTGACGCGGATCGTCACCGACGCCGCCTTGCGCCGCCGTCTCGCCGAGGCCGGCCTGAAGGAATGCCGCCGGGTCTATTCGTGGACGGCAGTCGGCCGGCAGATCATGGCGGTCTACGGCGACGTTGTCCGCGATACGCCGGCGACGGGCTTCTCGAACACGCTCCCGCACGATCCGAGCTGCCGGTTCCGGGCCGAGCCGCACCTGCTTTAGACCGATGCCCACAGCGCTTGCCCTCTCGCCCCACCTCGACGACGCCGCATTCTCCTGCGGCGGGACGCTGGCGACGCTGGCCGCGTCCGGCTGGCGCGTGGTGATGGCGACGGTGTTCACCCAGAGCGTCGCGGAACCCGCCGGGTTCGCGCTCGCCTGCCAGCTCGACAAGGGCCTCGACGCGTCGGTGGACTACATGCGCCTGCGCCGCGCCGAGGACGCGGCGGCGGCGGCCCACCTCGGGGTCGAGGTGCGCCACCTGCCGTTCCGCGAGGCCCCCCACCGCGGCTACGGCTCGGCACCGGAGCTGTTCGCCGAGGTCCGGGCCGACGACGCGATCGTCGAACACCTGGCCCAGGCCTTCGGGGCGCTGATCGCGGAGACCGCGCCGGATTTGATCCTCGCGCCGCAGGCGATCGGCGGCCACGTCGATCACCTGCAGGTGGTCGCGGCCTTGCGCAGGATCGCGCTGGATCGCCCGATGCTGTGGTGGCGCGACTTCCCCTACACCGTGCGCCAGGCGGTGCCGAAGGCCCCGCTCGCCAGCGCCTTCGCCGGGTTGCCGGTCCGCGAAATCGTCCTCGACGCGGGCGCGCAGGCGGCCAAGGCCGAGGCTTGCGCGGCCTACGCGTCGCAACTCGGCTTCCAGTTCGGCGGCCGGGCCGGGCTGGTGAAGCGCCTCGGCGCGGAGGCCGGGCGCGAGCGCTTCGCGGTCGAGGGCATCCTGCCCGACGGCTGCCCCGGGTTCGATGCGGCCGCCTGAGCCGGCGACGCCCAAGAGCCTCGCCGACCCGGAGGCGCTGGCGGCCGCACCTAACCCGGGGCAGCCGTCGGGCAG